>JAITHD010000209.1 GCA_031280155.1 Treponema sp.
GGAGTCCTATAACGGATCCGGGCTGGTCTGCTCAAGAAACTCAGCATCAGGTACGGATGAGCGGTTTCTATCTGGGAAAATATGAGGTAACCCAGGGAGAATATAAGGCTCTAACCGGGGATAACCCAAGCAGGTTTATTGGGCAGGATTTGCCGGTAGAGAATGTAACCTGGTTTGACGCGGTACTCTACTGCAATGCTTTGAGTTTACGAGAGAAACTCACGCCTGCCTACATGATACATCGGGAAACCGTAACATGGAATCTGAATACCACCGGTTATCGATTGCCGACTGAAGCTGAATGGGAATACGCCTGCCGGGCAGGAACCACAACGCCTTTTCATACCGGAGATCGGATCACGACGGATCAGGCGAATTACAACGGAACTATTTCTTACGCCAATATTCTGAGAGGAATCTATCGACAAAAGACCGTGCCGGTAGGTTCTTTTCCGGCTAATCCCTGGGGTTTATATGATATGCTTGGGAACGTCTATGAATGGTGCTGGGATTGGTACGGTGAATACCCTATCATGATTCAACGTAATCCCGCAGGTCCCTCATTGGGGGTGAACCGAGTAATCCGGGGCGGAAGCTGGAACTACTCTGCCCGAAGTCTGCGTTCATCCTGTCGGAACAGCGATGCCCCTACCCATCGAGCCAGCAGTTTAGGCTTTCGGCTGCTCCTCCCTGCTAATGAACCTGAAGTATAACTTACCAAACGCGCCGTAAAGCCCCTGCCTTTAGGCATGGGGATTGAGATGCAACAAAAAAGTTTTAACAACATCATTGACCAGCCTGTCTGTTTCGTTGTATACTAAAAAAGTCGAACAGACCTACTCAGACGGTGCGGGAACGTTATGTCTGTGGAGAGACCGAGGGAACCGGGGGTTAGAAAAAACCTATAGGCTGGGGTAGTTGACAGTATAGTATATAGATATGCCTGCGACACTAGCTCATCTGGATAGAGCAGCTGCCTTCTAAGCAGCAGGTAGGGGGTTCGAGTCCCTCGTGTCGCAAGAATTTATTCTCTAAAAAAGAGTGGGGTTTATGAAAAAGAGCATATTTTTAATGGGGGATTTTATAGTAGGTGTACATACAATAACGTTCTCAAATGATAATCGGCTCTCCCTTGGTTTTGAATATGGGACTTTTTTTGAAAAAAGGACGGACAGGCGGCATCGGTATTGAAACATACAAGGGTTCGCCTGAAATTGATTTTTGCGCTTATCCATTGTGGAATAATTTCGGCTTTTTCCATAATCACTTATTTTTGTTTCCCAATAACATCACAGCGAATATAGACGGATATGATTATTTTTTTCAATATAATTTTATTATATAATGGAAAGCCAGGGTAAAATTCCTGCCTTTTGGCTTAGGATATAGAGGAGCAGCGAAAATGTAGCGCCAATGATTCTTGACTTTCATAGTTATCTCCTCTATAGTAAAATAGCTGTAGAAATATGGCTTTGTAACGTGGACGTAACGTCTATGGAAAGAACTGGAAGAATAACCAGTTGGAAAAACTTCTTGGTTTTTCCCCGGTCTCGGTGAAGCGGCAATCTTGCGGGGAACTTTGAGCAGTCAAGCAGCCTATGCTGAAGGCATTGGGTAGGTGACATACCATTATGAAACATTTTAAAAAACTGAAATGGGCCCTGGTGCTTTCCGGGGGCGGCGCTAAGGGATTGGCTCATATCGGCGTGTTAAAGGCGCTTACTGAAATGGGCGTCCCTGAACCTGAACTGGTAGTCGGAACTTCTATGGGCGCTATTGTAGGAGGTCTTTACTCATGCGGCATGACCCCGCATGAGTTGGTCCAGTTTGTTAATGAAAGATTCAATATCGCCGATTATCTGGACGGGTTTGCATTTAAACTTGATGGTCCTGTAGGAAAGGTTTTTCAAACAGGGCAAATTGTGGGGAGTCTCGCTACTAAGCCGGGGATCGATTCAGGACAGAGACTGTTGCAGCTCTTTGAAAAACTCTCCGAGGGCAAGACCTTTGAAGAAACCCGAATTCCTTTTCGGTGCAATGCGGTAGACCTCATAACCGGTGAAGAAGTAGTATTCAGCTCAGGTTCTGTTGCCAGAGCTATCCGAGCGTCTATGTCAGTGCCTTTTTTCTTTGAACCCCTGATTGAAGAAAACCGTTGTTTGGTAGACGGCGGACTTTCAGATAATATACCGGTCTATATCCCTCATAATGAAGGATTTAAGCGGGTATTGGCGGTTGATGTAATCGGGTTTCACCCAACGCCTTTTTCCGCGTTCAAAACCGGACCCCAGCTTATATACCGTTTTATGGAAACCACGATGCATCTTATGTCTAAGAAAAGACAGACCCAAGCGGAACTTACCCTTTGCGCTTCAGATAAGACGAGTCCTTTTAATTTCGCCAGAAAAAAAGAATTTATTGAACTTGGAGAAAAGGCGGTTCGGATCAGCGCCAAACAAATTGAATCTTTTTTCTCAAAAGAAAGGTCTGGGATTACTCGAAAACGGTATATCCGATGCGGAATTATTTCAGGCGCTCAAGAATAGGGAATCTATGAAAGCAAGATTTTTTACCAATGATCGAGAGGCGTTTTTTGTAAGCCGTCCGAATCGTTTTCTCATTATTGCCAATGATGGAGAAACCGAATTAGCCTGTCATTGTCCCAATCCGGGACGGCTTATCGAATTCCTCTTTCCTGGGGAAAGGCTCATACTGGAAAAAAGAAAGTCCTCTAAGGAATCAGCAAAAACCGACTGGACCGTAGGGGGAATCTACTATAAACAGGGAATAGCCCCTCTTTTTCCAGCAAGAACAAACAGCGTAGCAGGACAGATCATCCTTCCCGCGATATTTCCAGAACTTCAAGAGATACATTCTGAGTACAGCATAGGAGCTTCCCGATTCGATTTTATGGGAATTGACGCTGCTGGAAAGCGGCATTTGATTGAAGTGAAAGCCTGTTCCCTTGTTGAGTACGGGATTGCTATGTTTCCTGACGCTCCCAGCGATCGGGCGCTGCGGCATCTGGAAGAACTGTCCGCTCTTGCCCGGACTGGCTATTCCAGCCATATTTTATTCGTCATTCTTCATGGTAAATCAACGTTCTTTGTCCCGGCGCTTCACACAGATCCCCGCTTTGCCGCAGGTTTAAGCAGATACGGGAGCCTTCCCAATCTCCAAGAACCGCATATTGGAATGTCCGATGGAAAGGTACTGATCCATGCAAGTCTGATCCAATGCGAGTCTGAAGGCACCGCGGTTTTAGTCAACCCCCATATTCCGGTTGATTTAAGCCACTGCGCTTTAGCCGCAGAGGATCGGGGAAATTACCTTATGCTTCTGGAAATACCGGAACAGCAGGCAATCGATGTCGGCGCTCTTGGAACCCTGAAGATTCTTCCGGGATGGTATGTTTATACTGGATCAGCCCAGAAAAATCTGTCTCAACGGATCAGCAGGCATCTGCGGAAAACCCGCAAACGCCGGCATTGGCATATCGATTACCTTACGCCTTATACCAAAACCATCACGGCTTTGCCTATCATGTCCTATCGAAACCTAGAATGTGACTTAGCCCATAGCCTCGCCGCCTTGGGCGGCGAGGCTATGCTCAGGTTCGGCTGTTCAGACTGCCGCTGTAAAAGCCATCTCTTTTACTTTACCAGTCCGCCTATGGAAAACAGAGCCTTTGTGAATATGCTTCTCCATTATAGGCACATAGAAAGTTTACGCCGATGATTTTGTTAGCTCAAATTACTTGGTTTGGAAGAATTCGATAACCTCATGGTCAGGACCGAGTACAAAAGCGTTACAGACCGGCATAGTACCGAGCTGCATATCCTGGGGCGCGGTTTTTGAGGCTGCTCCGGCTTTGATAGCAAGCTCATACGCGGCTCTAGCGTCATCAGTCCGAATCGACAGATGCGCCCAATGAGCATTGGTTTCTTCTTCGCCGTTGCCTCTGGGAATAATCTCTACCACCGCATTATTGCCCAGATCCACAAGATAGATAGTTTTATCCATATCCGCCATAGGAAAGCTGAATACCACCTTTCCGCCGAGACCTTTGGTATAGAAATCTAAACTCCGCTGAGAATCTTTGACCCACAGACCGACATGATGATAACCGTTAAATTGCATACTGAAACTCCTTATATTAGGTTTATATAGGTGTATCAAATGAATAATCTTTATGCAATAGTTGTTACAAAACCTTTTCGGTGCGCCTTATATCCCCATGCCTAAAGGCAGGAGTTTTACGGCAAACCGGATAAAAGGAAGATCCCCAAACCCCATATACCGATCTATGGCGCTGAAAGCGCTGAACCGCAGGAAATACTCCTCCGGCAACACGCCAATATTCATGGTCTTATCCTCCTTGAGGCAGTATACTATAGGATAGCGGAACAAGGAAATAGGAATGGATTTCAGCCTTTGGGCAAAAGTATGTGATTACGAGGGGCTTTCTATCGCGCTCTGTAGTGAAATCCGAGTAATCCCGGACTTTTTATATCCTTCAAAGGTTAAACGCCTTTGCCATAAGGATAGTCCCTTTCCGCTTTCTCATTTCAGTATTCTCTATTATACTACCTATATGCGACAGTTTATTAAGAGGGCTTTGCAAAAACTGAATAAGCTGACTGGAGAACAGATCCAAGATTTACTGGTTTCTACAGCCGCTGAAATCGACCGCCTTGAAACCGTGCTGGATTCGCTGACCGACGGGATTCTGGTCTGCGATACAGAACATACCTTGATTTTGGCGAATAAATGCGCTGAACGATTCCTCTCTTTATGCTATGCTGAACAGAGCAGTGAACCTATCTGGAGCGCTGTCAGAGATGAAAAAGTGGCGGATTTCTTTCAAACCACGTTACGCACCGGAGATCGGGTGGTGGAACGGGAATTCGATGTTGAAACCAAGGGAAAACAGCGGCTCCTCAGTATCAGCGTATTGCCTTTGGTGCAGGATCGTCAGGTTTCAGGGTCATTGATCTATGTAGAGGATATCACTGAAAAACGAAGCAGAGAAGCCAGACTGCGGCGGATGGAAAGCCTCGCCAGTCTGACGACCTTAGCCGCAGGAGTCGCCCACGAAATCAAGAATCCTCTGGGGTCCCTCTCAATTCATATCCAACTGATCCAGCGGGCAATGGCGACTAATCAAGCCTTGTATTATAAGACTCAGGATACAGAGACGCAGGAAGATGGAGCGCAGAATGCACAAACATATTTTAACCTTATCAATAAATATATTGCGGTAGTTACTGAAGAGATTGATCGGCTTAATGGGATTGTAGTGGATTTTCTCTTTGCGGTACGTCCTATGAACATGGAGTTTCGGACAGGAAATATTAACAGCGTGATTGAGGAACTTACTGAATTTGTGAAGTTTGAACTTGAAGAAGCCCGAATTAACTGTATCCTTGAACTTACCCCGGAACTGCCGGATATTGATTTTGATGAACGGTACATGAAGCAGGCGCTGCTCAATCTCATTAAAAACGCGATAGCCGCGATGCCGGAGGGAGGAAAACTTGTCATAAAAACCGAAACTCAGGAAGCGGAAATCCTTATCCGCGTATACGATACAGGCATTGGAATTCCAGAAGAACATCTTTCAAAGATTTTTGAGCCTTATTTTACCACGAAACCAACTGGTTCTGGTTTGGGGCTTACCCTGGTTTTCAAGATAATCCGGGAACATCAAGGGGAAATTACCGTAAAATCTAAACCAGAAGAAGGAAGCTGTTTTACGATTACCCTGCCTATTCCGCAGAAAGAACGGCGGCTCATCAAGTATGAAGATACAGAACACGCCCTATGGGAAGGAGACCTATGAAGTTTAAAATTTTAATCGTAGACGATGAAAAGAATATTCGAGAAGGTCTGGCGGCATCCTTAGAAATGGACGGATATGACGTTGTTACTGCCGCGCTTGGGGATGAAGGGTGGAAACGTTTCCAAAAAGGGGATATAGACCTCGTGATTACAGACCTCCGTATGCCGGGCTTGAACGGCGAAGACTTGCTGAAGCGCATCATGGTGGAAAGTCCGGGAATACCGGTGATCATGCTGACCGGTCACGGCACAGTTGAAACCGCGGTGGCGGCTATGCGGAACGGGGCTTATGATTTTCTCACGAAACCGGTAAATCTGGATCGGCTTTCACTGCTGGTCAAACGGGCGCTCCAGAACCGGGAGCTGATCCTTAAACACCGCCGTATAGAAGAGGAACTGGAACACCAAAAGCAGTTCCAAACAATCATCGGCACCAGTGCGCCTATGCGGAAAGTTTTTGACACCATCAGCCGGGTAGCGCCGTCAAAGGCTTCGATCTTAATTACCGGAGAATCCGGCGTGGGCAAAGAACGGGTAGCCGATGCTATTCACGCCTTGTCTCCCCGAAGGGAAAAGCCTTTGATCAAAGTCCACTGCGCCGCCCTTTCTGCGGGGATATTGGAAAGCGAGCTTTTCGGACACGAGAAAGGCGCTTTTACCGGCGCGTCAGGCCGGCGGCGGGGGCGTTTCGAGCTTGCCAATGAGGGAACCCTTTTTCTTGATGAAATCGGCGAGATCGATCAGAATATTCAGATTAAACTTCTGCGGGTTTTGCAGGAAAAAGAATTCGAGCGGGTCGGCGGCGAAGAAACCATTGAAACCGATGTCCGGATTGTAGCGGCTACGAACAAAGACCTCAAGGCGGAGATTGAAAAAGGCGCTTTTCGGGAAGACCTCTACTTCCGGCTTAATGTGATAAACCTCATGATTCCGCCTCTGCGGGAACGGAAAGACGATTTGCCCCTGCTGATCACGGCTTTTCTCAAGGAATTCGCCGGAGAAAACAACAAATCCATAGAGGGCATTGATGAACGAGCCAGATCCGCCATTTACGCCTATGACTGGCCCGGCAATGTTCGAGAGCTGCGGAACTGCATGGAAAGCGCGGTGGTTATGGCTAAAGGATCGGTCATTACCGAGGACGATCTGCCCCCGACAGTACGGACCAAGAGCGAAGAGGGATGGATTCGGATTCCTCTGGGTACAACCCTTGAAAACGCTGAAAAGATCATCCTTCGGGATACGCTTTCATTTCTCAAGGGCAATAAAAGTAAAACCGCAGAAGTCCTCGCTATAGGACGCAAGACCCTGCACCGCAAACTTGGGGGCAAACCCGAAGAGAATCCAGAGGAACCGGAAACCTGATCTTTTTTAGGGCATTCTGAGAGTTTTCATAGAACCTATGTAATCACACAGGGCTTGAATCCCTTGCTCGCCGCGAATTTGTTCTCCCAAAACCGCTGCGTTCTGTTTATATGCCGGATTGGTCATTAAATCCTGAACTTTCTGTTCCAGTTCCTGCCGCGAAATTCGGGCTATGTTGACTGCTTTTGGTCCGACCCCTAAGGTATGCACCCGGTGTCCCCAGTAAAATTGATCAAGCAGAATAGGAAGCACCATTTGGGGTTTTCCCGCCCGTCCTGCGCTGTGAGTAGTGCCGCTTCCTCCATGATGCATAAGTGCGCTGCAAAGCGGAAATACCAGATTATGAGGAACCGCTGTGTTCAGCATGAATAAATGTTCTTTATCCTTCAAACAAGCCCCGAGTTTCCACCAACCCGCTCCTACGACTAACTTATAGCCTAGTTTCTCACAGATATCAAAAAGCCATACGCATATCTGATCCCCTTTCTTTGAGGTACAGCTTCCGAGGGTGAAAAAAAGCGTCTGCCGACGATCTTTTTCTATGAAATCCACAAGTTTTCGATATGCCACCTCGTCATACAGGAGCATATCATTAAAACAGTACCCCCCGATATGCCAGGAATAATCCCAATCCGGATCGGTTTCCCCTAAAAAACGACTGTACATCAGATAATTCTGAGCGTTCCGGGGAGCGTGATCCCCCTGATCCGTGATAGGAGGCATTCCTAGTTGTTTCCGATGGGTATTAATAGTTTTCTTTACCATGAAGTTAAGCCCTAAATTCAGGGTTTTCCACTGAAGCGCTGGGGTAAAGAAAGGATTATGCTGGATAGGCATAACCGGAGGCGGCAGCTTCCGTCCTGGAAGCAGCGGCGCATAGGCTGTACGGATCAAGGGCTTTTTACAATACTCCCCGATAGTTGGAGCTGCGAATTCCGTATTAGCGGATACTAAAATATCATACCGCTTTACCAGGGGAATAAGCTCTTCAAATTGAGCGTGAATCACCCGCTGAGTCCAGGCAAGCAGGTCTTTGGTGCTTGTATAACTTTCTACCATACCAACGATATCGTCTTCGCCCTGTAAGACATAGTTTATTCCAAAAACTTTTGCTTCTTTTTCAAAGATCGCCGGCAGACTTAACGTAACTTCATAATTCTGTTTAACCAGTTCAGATGCCAGCGCAAGATAGGGATAAATATCTCCTTGAGAACCTCGTGTTACTAAGAGTAGTTTCATATATGACCGATTTTTGCTAGTTTGTCCTTATTACATCGATATCCGATTTTCAGCTGCTGAAGGTCTCCTTCAGCAGCCGTTACCGGTTCAGGGTTTTTTGTTATTTCCTCACGGCTCTTACCGAGCAATGAGCTTCCTTTCCTTTTTATCGTCATCCTCTTTATCGTCATCCTCATACCTTTATTGTTGATAACTGTTCAGCGTATCTTTATATTGAGACTATGTCAAGAAGCCGGAAGGAAAAGAATTCAAGAAAACCCGTGATTACTAGAGGCTTTATTATGCTTCTATAGTATAAACCCAGTTGGCGTCAAAATGATCCAGCACAGTCTTATTCAGCCCCAGCGCATCCGGATCACCAGTGAGAATGCTATGAAATTGGGTCTTGTTTTCCTTTGCCGCTTTGATCCGCCTCAAGGTCTGCTCATCTAGGGGAGGCATGATAAAATCTGAAACCACCACCAGATCCGCCCTGCGGTACGCCGCAGTTTCCAGTATATTCAAGGCTTCCTGAAGCGCCGGCATAGGGTCGGTGCCGCCGTAAAAACTCTGGGAAAGAAAGGCAGTCAGCGTATCCATAGATTCGGTTAAATCCGTCAGGTTCAAGGTCTCAATATCTACTCCAAAAGAGATCAGGTAACAAGCCCGTTTATCCCGAAACGCGATTTTCAGCAGCCCAAAACAGAGGGTCTTGGCTATGGTTTCCGCGGTACCCCGCATGGAGCCGCTGGTATCAATACACAGAATAAAAGGTCCTTTGGAGGTTTCCTTTCTCCGCCAGCCGGCGCATCTGGTTCCAGCTTCCGGGAAAAAACAGGCTTTATGCTGATACGCAAAGGTTTGGAGTTTTTTTTCCGCGAATTTCTTATAAAAGAGAATTTGAGCAGTCTCCTCCGCAAGCAGAACCATTTCAGAAGGGGTCATACTGCTGAGATCGCCGCTTTCATGAATCCCGATAAGTTCGGCTTTACCGGCGTAAGGTCTCAGCCGTTCTGGTTCAGCCTCCTGATCTTCCAGCGGGACTTCCTCAAATACCGCTTCGTCCCGGGAAGACCTGCCCAGAGCATCCGCCAGTTCCTGTATGAAAGGGTCTCGGCGAAGCAATTCCGCATACTTATTAAGCGCATCAAAGATGGATCTCTGAACTGGAGTCTTGGTTAGGTTCCAAAGGCGCATTGGTTCCCCCGGATAGGGATTAAAAAACGCTTTCATGGCTTGCATTGCCTCAAGGCGGCGATCGAGCCGTTCCTTAAACCCCCGTCCCTGTTCTGCAATATACTCCTCTTCCCAATCGTCCCGCTTCTGATCAAGCAGGGTTTTCCATTTTTCGGTAAAATGCGCTTTTACCCCTTCAAAGCTGATTTTTTTCCGAGACTTCCGCTTTTGAAAGACCAAACTTTTCCGAAAAGCCTGGGTATAAAACGCCGGATCCAGATCGTCCCGCGGATAGGTCTCTTGAATAAACGGACTTACCCCTTCCCAGAGATCCTCAAATGCATCGGGAACGAGCTGTTCAAATTCCTCCAGCAGCCGCTGTTCCATATCAAAAGGAGATTCGATTACAGAGAGTTTCCGTTTGACCTTATTGATAAAATCAAGGATTTCCCGGGTAATCTGTTCGGTAAATTCTTCATTCTGCACACAAAACTCCCGCAAATCCTGATTATCAAGGATTTGACCGAGGGCGGTTCCAAAATTGTCAGTATCTTTGTTAGAAAGAGACAGGGAAACCTCTGATTGTCCCTGTAATCCCTCGTAAATCGAGCGTATAAGGCGATTGCGGCTCGATCTGTCCCCAATAGGTCCGAAATTAATAAACCTATGAAATGTATGCTTCGTCATTGGAGGATTATTTCTTCATCTTGTATATGATGATAACGATGCTGGATTTCCCGGATTTCCACTTCAAACTTGTCGATTTCCTGATAAGCCCCGGCTATATGGGACTCAATAACCGCTGCTTCCGCAGGTTTTACAAAAAGATTGGTTTTCAAATGCTTTAGATCCTGCTTTTTGAACTTTTCAATCCGGGCTTTTTGCTCGGTACTATAGTCCAAGAACCGGGCAATCCGTTTATCCCAGGCGGCAATCAGGTTTTCCAGGGGTTTTCGCAGACGCCGCCGTTTATCTCCAATCGTAAGAGTTTCAAGATTATACCCTTTATCATCAATCATAATACTGAAAGGATCCCCGCTTTTTCTGATCCGAGGGCTGTGACTGTACTTAAACAAGGTTTCAAGATTGCTGGTTACGCCGTTTACCACCATATTAAACCCGGGGGCCCCCTGTTTGAATACCGCCGACCGGTTGCGCCCCAGATAACCGGAAGATAAGGCAAGGCGGGTGTAAAGGCTTATAGACTGATCTTGATAGGTCAGCCCATTAAAATCGCCCTGCTTTATATAATATGTATGCTTTTCGTCATAAGCAATGCCGTAATAATCCGGATCAATGGGTTTTACTATGGTCTTTCTCGTATCATGAATAGACTTTGTTGCGTTTGTAATCTCATTCTGCAATTCCGTAAGCTCTTCTCTGAATCCAAGGCTGTCAAAGTCTCCAATATAGCCGAATTTTTGAATCGCTTCCCGGACAAATCCAGAAATCACCGGTATTTCTTTCGGATCATGCCACAAACAATGGTTCATCAGAAAACAATCCATCAGGTCAATTGATTTTCGGCTGTTCAAAAATGCGGAAGTCCGTAATAAGCGTACAATCTTTCTCCAGCGGCGGTCAGATATGTATATCTGTTTTTTTACGTTTTCTTCCTGAGCGTTATACGTTTCTATAGCGGTTTTAATCAGGACTAGAACATTGAAAATATGATCCGGCAAAAGAATCCTGTCGATTTCATGAGACCAAGCGTTATATTCATCATCAATGATTTTGTGGACTTCCAGGACCGGATCTTCTTGAGAATTCAAGGGACCGGAAATCATGGACCTAAAATTCTGGATATCCTCGATGCCTCCAACAGGGAGGCGTACCAAAAACCGGTCCCACAAGGCTTCCAGACCCTGCCCTTTCACAGGCGGTTCGTTTGATGCCCCAATAAGCGCCCGCATTGAAACTCGTACCTCCTGTTGACCGTTACGATATATCTTTTCATTCAGTACCGTGAGCAGGGCGTTTTGGATCGAAGGTCCGGCTTTCCAGATTTCATCAAGAAAAACCACGGTCGCTCCCGGAAGATAATCCTCGGTTATACGCTCATACAGGTCCTGATCTTTCAGTTTCGAGATTGATACAGGTCCAAAAATCTCATCAGGAGTGCTGAAATGGCTCATCAGATATTCAAAAGCCTTGCCTTCTTTATAAGCGTATTTCAGCCTCCGGGCAATGAGGCTTTTGGCGACTCCCGGAGGTCCCAGCAGAAAGACGCTTTCCCCGGCTAGAGAAGCAAGCAAGGTCAACCCAAGGGCTTCTTCTTTTTCATAGATTCCTTTTTGCAGTTGTTTGAGGATCTCTTTTATTTTTGTTTTGACGGACATAATGATAAGAATAGCACGATAAAAGACGAAAAAGAAACCGGCATTGCTGCCGGCTCCTATTGATTATCGTTTAAATCCATTGACCTGCCGCTGGGCTTCATCAATGATTTTCTGGAATCCCGCGTCATAGAGATCCTTCATCATTGCTGGTATGGATACCGACGGATTGGAAGCGCCTGTAAGGAGTTCGTTCTTGTATTTCTCATACACAGTCTTGCAATTAGCGATTTCATTGATAACGCTCTTGTTGTCAAATACAAAACCCAACAGCTCTGAAGCGGTGGCTTGCTCATTCTGCTGGCGCACCTGATCCCAGGTATTCTCCGGGTCCCCTTCTACGATTGACATCTGGAAGAAGGTTCCCTGCTGATACCGGGCAAGATTCCACTGGTCCGCAGTGAGGAGTTTTACCATATTGGGCTTAAGGTACGAAAAATTGACCCCTTCAATCCCAAAGGCTAACATATCCCGCAGTTTATGATCTGTGTTGATAAGCTCAATGAGCTTGAGGGCTTCTTTTTTGTACTTTGAATTCGCGCTGATCCCATTCATAGAGCCTTGAATCGAATCTGTTGAATACGAAGGTCCAAATGTTTTTTCAACAACATACTTTTCTACCCCATTATTAACCTGCCATGTAGAAGTCGCGGCGGGCCAGCCGATAGCCGTGAAAAACAGAAGCTGCTTAGGCGGCTCCAGCAAGACCGGCGCATCAGGATTAATAAGCCCGTCTTCATACCATTGATGGAGATACTGGAGTTTTTCCTGCACCTCAGGCTGTTCAAATATGCTGACCACTTTGCGGTTCTTGTCATGTAACCCGACGCCGATAGGCGGCAGGTTAGCGGTCATCGAATCATAGGCGTCTGAATAGACCACATCAAAAAGACTCCCCTGACTCAACTGCAAGGGATAAAACCGTCCGCCTTCACCGGCTTTGATGGTCCGCAGGGCTTGGTCTACCTCGGCAAAGGTATGAATCTTTGTGATATCAAGGCTGTATTTCTTAATATAACTATCGTCCCAGACAAAGAAACGAGTTTTTGAGGAATCTTTGTAGGTAGGCACCGCATATATTTTGTTCTTGATACGGACTCCGTCCCAAAGAAGCGACGGAATCGCGCTATTCAATAAGGGCGTATCAGTTTTAAGCATATCCGTAATATCCGCAAACGCCCCAAGACTAACAAAGTTGTTATAGTCGTTTAAATCAATAAACATGATATCGAAATATTCACCTGAATTAACGATAGTCCTCATTCGGGTTCCCGCATCAGCCCAGTTAGCAACCCGAATATCAAGACGCACCCCAATTTTAGACTCCGTATAATCGCTGATTGCTTTGAGTCCGTCTTTCAGATTGGAAGGCGTACTGCCGTAGAACCACCAAATCAGGGTAGGCGCAGCAGACTTTGTTCCCTGAGCAGTCCCGCCGGCAAAGGCTATTCCCCCGCAGAGCAGTAAGATTCCCGCCGCGAAGATTAATTGTTTTTTCATACTATCCTCCTAAATATGAATTAGATATCTTATTCTATATTGAAAAAAAAATGTATGCAATATTTTTTTTTAATTTTTTAATTATTTAGGATCTATAAAAAACTCAAGGAAACGGAAAAACAATGATGCAATAACAACAGAGACTCTTTGGGAAGGTAAAACATTCTGCTTCAGAGCTGTCATTTTTTTTGTTTCCGTACTGTTCTGATATAGCTTGAAGGCGTTTTTTTGCGGACCTTTTTGTACTGCCGGGAAAAGTAGAGCGGGTCTTCGTAGCCTGCTCTGAGGGCAGCTTCCGCCACAGTCAGGTCTGGTTCAGCGGCAGCGATACTTTCAAAACGCTGGACCCGTTTGAGGATCCAGAGCTGTTTAAAAGCCCATGCCGAAGCCCGCAATGGCTACGGAGGGCTTGTTTATCGCCCTGTCGTATTGGAACGACTGGTACAACGCGATGCTCTATATCGAAAACAAAAGTATGCAGCCCCTCCAGTATTTTTTGTACAATATGAGGGATAGGTAAAACGCCTCCACTCGCGTATTGTTTGCAATGGTCCCAGCTACCCCTTTACGGATCCAACCATCACCCCTTTGACAAAATACTTCTGGAAGAAGGGGTAGATACACAGAATCGGGGCGGTGGAAATCACAATCAGGGAATACTTGAGCAAATC
>JAITHD010000027.1 GCA_031280155.1 Treponema sp.
GCCGTCAGGTTATCAAGGAAAGCAAAACCCTTGAGGAGCTGACCGCCGGGATAACAAACGGCATGAATGAAATGGTTGCCGGGGCGGATCAAATCGACAGCGAGGTGCGTCATGTAAACGATATCAGCGTACATAATAAAAAGCAAATTGACGTACTCCTCACTGAAGTTTCAAAATTTAAGGTCGAATAACAAGCTGCCAGCTCAAAACCGCCGTAGAAATACCCGCTTAGAAAAAAGAAAAAAGAAAAAAGAAAAAAGCGGGAAGAAAGTAGAAATCTTGGGGAGCAAGGGCAACCACCCCAAGCCCCCCCTGTCTTTAGTCGGGGGTGGCTGACAATGAACTAGGAATGAAAATACCCAGATAGGAATTTCTCTATTAAACAGGAATCAGCGCTTGCCTTGTGGTCAAGCATCTGATAGGATTAATTAAAATACATAACGGAGATTTTAAAGATGAAACTGGATATACGGTATGCGGAACATCCTGAGGATGTGAAAGGGTATGATACCAAGACCCTGCGGGATCATTTTCTATTTGAAAAGGTTTTTGTTCCTGATGAAATAAGTTTGGGCTATACCCATGTGGATCGGGTGGTCTTCGGCGGCGCTATGCCGGTAACTAAAAAGCTGCGGCTTGAAGGGGGAAAGGATTTTGGAAGCGATGTATTTCTAGACCGCCGAGAATTGGGGATCATCTGTATTGGGGGAACCGGAACTGTCAGCGCCGACGGGAAAGAGTATCCCATGAAAAAAGGCGACGGCTTGTATATCGGGAAAGGCGTCAAAGAGGTGACCTTTGCCGGGGCGGATAAGAATAATCCTCCTAAGTTTTACCTTGCCAGTGCGCCGGCTCATATACCATATCCAACGGTTTTTATTCCCATTGAGAAGGCGAATCCCCGGAAACTTGGAGAAGCCCCAACCGTGAATGTCCGTACTATCTATCAGTATGTGCATCCTGCGGTTTGTCAGAGCTGTCAGCTTGTGATGGGTATGACTATTTTAGAAGAAGGGTCTGTTTGGAATACCATGCCCTGTCATACTCATGAACGGCGGATGGAAGTGTATGTCTATTTTGATATGAAACCCGGCGCTGTAGTATTCCATCTTCATGGACAAGCCGGCGAGACCCGTCATCTGGTCGTCCAGAATGAGCAGGCGGTGATTTCTCCGTCCTGGTCGATTCATTCCGGCGTAGGAACCGGGGCGTATACATTTATCTGGGCTATGGCTGGAGAAAATCAGACTTTTGATGATATGGATGCTGTCCAGACTCCAGACCTTAGATAGCAGTCAAATAAGGGATTTATCGCAACCATTTTGACACTCCCCGTGCCTAAAGGCGGGGGCTTTACGGCGTGTTTGGTAAAAAAAGATTTGTTGCTGCAAGAGCGGGAATCGACGTGTCCTCAGTACGGGACACAGCGCGGCCGCGATAAGAATGCGGCAATAAATCTAGCTGAATTAGGGAAAACAATTTCCGTGAGACCCGGGAAATTAACGTTTGGACCTGGCGGCGCTGGTTCTTGAAAACAAGGGTGAAACTGTCATGGAAATCCCCAGCAATGGGAAGAAGCATAAATCTTGAAGAGCAAGCCGGGCAATCGAGCCCTGCCTCAAGCCCTAGAAAAAACTTTAGGCAGCGGGTGTTGACGTTTTAATACAACAAAATCCCTTGCGGATTATTTCAAATAGGTATAGGATATCACGGCATGATTACACGATTAGGACATATTGCTATTAGGGCAAAAGATATTGAAGCAACCGCTGGTTTTTATCGGAATGTGTTAGGTTTACAGGAAGCTTTTCGGATGTACAATCTTCCGGGAGAAAAACTAGGAAGCGTTCATATTTTTATTGCTCCCAGCCAGTTTATAGAGATTTTCCCCAAAGGCGCTGAAGAATATATCCCAAATCAGCAGACCATTGGATGCGTTCATTTCTGTTTTGAGGTAGACGATGCTGCCAAGACGTTAGAAGAACTGCGAACCCGGGGCGCACCTATTGACGTTGAGCTGAAACGGGGATTTTCTCGGTGTATTCAATTCTGGACTCATGATCCAGACGGGAATCAGATTGAATTTGTGGAATTGCCTCCAGATTGTCTTCAGATCGAGGCTAATAAACGCTGCATTGGAGGTTGTTGACATATTCCGTTGAATCTGATATAAGTAATGTATTATATTGTCTAAGAAAATAGTATATCTAATTAGTTATTAAGGAGTTATGATGAGTGTAAGAGCAACCGGCTCTCTTATTGCAGAAACCGTTATTGTTTCAGGAGTTCCGAACAGTCCCAAAATGATAGTACAGGATATTGATCCTGATAAAAAGACGGTTACGACGATATGGTTTTCTGACGCCAATGAGGCGCAACAGGGAGTATTTCCTGCGGCTGCGCTTGATAGAGCGCCAGAGGAGCCTAAAAAAGCCGCTCCTCCCCCGCGCGGCAAAGGGCCTGCAACAAAAAGGAAGTAATTTTCCGAGTCCTGGGGACAGCGGTAGAGGAGCCTGAAACAGTCCCCCTGCCTCTGTCCTTTAAGATTCAGATGCAGTGTTTCGGTGATAGGTACGCAGTTGGGTTAATAACGTACGCGCCCGTTGCCGAATAGTTCCGTGATATCGTCCTTCCGCAATATGAGAGATAACCGCCACTGATGCGTGGTCTAGTTTCCAGCCGTTTTGAGCGGCAAAGGCTTCGTAAGCCTCAATGCCTGAAAGAGCCAGCAGATTATCAGGAGAAAGCAGATCAAACCGGTTAAGTATGGTGGTTATGGCTTTTACGGTTTCTTGATTTTCATTAATGCCTATCTTTTTTAGAGACGTTACAACTTGGGTCAGAACAGTGGTTTCAAATTCCGCTTTAGCCATGCGTATTAAAACATTCTGCGCTTCAGGAGTGCCTAATTCTCCAAGATAAACCGCGGCTTTGCTTCGTACATCTGGATAGCCCATAGGGTTTTGATGTACGGTTCGCCGGGCGGTTCCTTCCAGCCCCAGATATTCCAAGGAACTCAGCACTTCACCGCTGATAATTCCCCGTTTGATGGCTCCTTCAATGTTTGACAAGGCGTTCAGTTTCATCTCCCGGCTTTCAGCTCTGCTTTGTTCACGGATAATCATGAGTTCTACTGATTCCTGTAGGTATGACGCTTCTGAGTCTAGTCCCTGATCAAGATTAAAATCAAACTCTTGAGCCTTCGCCGTACCCAGCGCAATACTGAACAGCAGGACGATTAAATACGCAGCTTTCATAAAAACTCCTTACCCTCTAGGGCGTGTAAAACCGCTTTTCCCATAGCTTTAGTTCCTAAGATTTTCTCACCCTCAGAACCGTCATTAGACTGGGCTATGTCTTGAGTCCTAAAACCCGCGTCTAGGACTGCATTGACCCCCGCCTCAATCGCGGCGGCTTCTTGTTCCAGCCCAAAAGAATAACGGAGCATCATAGCCGCCGAGAGTATCGTCCCTAGAGGATTGGCTATATCCTTTCCGGCAAGGTCTGGGGCGGAACCGTGAATCGGCTCATACATTCCCATAGGATGCCCGTCTTTTGCTAACATATCTTGAGGGCTGCCGAGACTTGCGGAAGGGAGCATACCAATAGAGCCGGTAAGCACTGAAGCTTCATCAGACAAGATATCCCCAAAGAGATTAGACGTCACGATCACGTCAAACTGCCCCGGACTGCGGATAAGCTGCATGGCGCAGTTATCCACATACATATAGGAAGTTTCTACAGACGGATAATCCTCGCTTACCGCCGCGGCGACTTCCCGCCATAACCGAGAAGATTCAAGCACATTAGCCTTATCGACTACACAAAGTTTTTTCCGTCGTACCGCAGCGGCAGCGTAACCGGTTCTCAAAACCCGCTCGATCTCTTCCCAAGCATAAGTTTCAGTATCAAAGGCTAATTTATTGTCATTACTTCGTCCCTGTTCGCCGAAGTACAGTCCGCCGGTTAGTTCCCGAACAATAAGCACATCGAACTGAGGCTTGCCCTCAGGATTGCTCTTGATGAGCACCTCATCTTTGAGGGGACAAGCCCTGCGAAGCTGAGGCAGTAAAACCGCGGGACGAAGATTGGCAAATACCCGCAGCCCTGCTCGCAGTCCCAACAGCGCCCGTTCAGGACGAAGATGACCGGGAAGGGCATCCCATTTGGGTCCGCCGACCGCGCCGAGAAGCAATGCGTCACATTCCCGGGCTGCTTCTAAGGTGTTCTCAGGCAGAGGTTCACCGGCTGTATCAATAGCGTTACCTCCTGCCTCAAGTTCCACATAATTAAACACATGACCGTATATATCTCCAACAGCGTCCAGCGCTTCCATTGCCGGACCGACAACTTCCGGTCCTATCCCATCTCCTGGAATCAAGGCTATTGCATATTTCATATCTTAATTTTCTCCTTTTTACGCGCTTAAAACAAGCCTTTGAATCGACGTTCTATAACGCTGATCAGCTTGTATTCAATAGAATCCACCAAAGCCGCCCGGCTTGCATCAATAATATCTTCCGAAACCCCAACGGTACTCCAGGTATTTACCCCGTCGGTGGATTCAATGAGGACTCTAACCTTAGCGGCGGTAGCGTCTTTACCGTCAATAACCCGAACTTTGTAATCCG
This sequence comes from Treponema sp., assembly GCA_031280155.1. GTDB lineage: Bacteria > Spirochaetota > Spirochaetia > Treponematales > Breznakiellaceae > JAITHW01. The sequence continues at coordinate 4,632 of JAITHD010000027.1, forward strand.
CAAGGCGGACCTTTTCAATATCAAAATTGTAAAAAAACGGGTTAAGGGCTTTGCGTAAAGCCTTATCTAAAGCGTTTACCGGACCATGCCCTTCAGCGGCGGCAATCTCTTGCTGACCCTCTACCCAAACCTTTGCCCAGGCGTAACAGCAGGAAATAGCGCTGCCTCCGGGATGTTCGCTTACCACTCGATAAGCGTCGATCTTGAAAAGAGGTTTGTATTTCCCCAGCTCTCGGCGGACTAATAGTTCAAAACTTCCGTCAGCTCCCTCAAACTGCCAGCCTTCTGCTTCCAAGGTTTTGAGCTTCCCTGCCAAACTCGCGGTTACCGGATGATCTTTGGTGATAGAAGGATCGATTTTCCGGGCCCGCTCCGCGATGGCGGAACGTCCCCCAACTTCACTCATCAAAAAATGCCTATCGTTCCCTACTGAACGGGGATCGATATGTTCAAAAGAATGGCGCACCTTGAGGATAGCGTCGGCGTGCATTCCGGCTTTGTGAGAAAACGCATGATTTCCAATATAAGGCATATTATCCGGCACAAGTACATTAGCGACTTCCCCAATCCTGCGGCTCAGTTCGCTAAGACTTTCTAAGTTTCCCTGCGGAAGACACCGAAACCCTAGTTTGAGTTCTAAACTGGGGATGATTGCGGCAAGAGCGGCATTGCCGCAGCGCTCGCCAAACCCGAGAAGCGTTCCTTGTACATGGCGGCACCCAGCCTGAACCGCGGCGATAGAACAGGCGCTTGCCATATCCGCGTCGTTGTGAGCGTGTATGCCTATCCGCCCAAAGGACAGAACCGCATTAACCCCTTCAGTTATGGTATTAGGAAAGTTTCCGCCATTAGTGTCGCAAAGCACAATCCGATCCGCCCCGGCTTCTAACGCGGTTTTCACGGTTTTCAGCGCGTATTCAGGATTGGCAGTCCACCCGTCAAAGAAGTGTTCCGCATCATACAGCACAATCCGTCCTTGATCCTTGAGAAACGCTATGGTTTCAGCGATCATAGCGAGATTTTCTTCTAAAGAAACCCCAAGCACTTCAGTTACATGCAAATCCCAGCTTTTGCCAAAGATAACCACCCCTTCGGTAGCCGCGTCAAGAAGGCTTTTCAAGAACGGGTCTTCCCTCGGGGTAACTCCCTTTTTTCTGGTTGAACCAAACGCGCACAGCCGGCTCTGTTTTAATGAGAGATTTCCCGCAAGCCTGAAGAATTCCATATCTTTCGGATTGCTTCCCGGATTTCCCGCTTCAATCCAGCTCACCCCTAACTCGTCCAAAGCGCAGGCTATTGACAGCTTATCCTGTACGGAAAAACCGATTCCTTCTCCCTGAGCGCCGTCCCTCAGCGTCGTATCGAGGATTTCGACGTCTGCCTGGTATGTTTCATTATTCACGCTTCATCTACCTCGCGTAGGTACTGTACCCTAAATCATCGGAATTTTCAATCCGCTGTAAAGAGAATAATGTCCCTATCCACGGCTTTTCATGTCTGCCTTGAGACAGGTTATCCCTTTATATTATTTTATAAAAAATAGAATCTTATTTAAAAAGCGGGTGGAAATACAGAATAACTGTTCTATAATTTAGGGCATTTTTTATTTTATTTATAAAATAGGTAGTTTTTCTGTTTTACTTGAACAGCCGAAAAGACTTGATTTCGATATCTGGGACGATATCCGCTGAAACCCTATATTATTCGTCCATTGTAGACGATAATAAAAAAGGGTTATCATGTTTAGTTTACCGATTCCATTATTAATAGTACCCATAGGATTGTTCGTACTCATCGTTTATTTTGCTGTTTCAAAGAAATCGAGCCTGCTTATACGGTGGACTGCAATCATGGCGCTCATTCTCATTGGGATATCCACAGTGGTATGTTTGTTTATCTTGTTCGCTGAACCTGAGGCGATAGTGATTAATGGTCCGAATATCAATATTATCTCCGAGAAAGAAGCGACAGTAGTCAGCAAAGCAAATCCTCTGCTGCTTCTGATATGCGCGGCAGTCCTGCTTTTGTTTATAGCTTTTGTGGTATATCATGCGTTGCAGGAACAGCAGCGGCTTAGTAAAAAAGATAAAGAAAAATCATAAAACTGCCGAATAAGCGCGAATTACACAACAATCGTATTATTCGCGCCGTTTCCGGGCTTATCCTTGGATCCCGGATTCTCGTATTTCCTGGAGGGCTTTTTCCTGGGCCCCAATGACTTTATCACACCACTCGTCAAATTCAGGATCCTCTTTCTGTAGTTCCGGGTGGGCGAGAATATATTCAACCGTTGCTTTGACCCCCTGATCAAAACGGACGGTTGCCTTGAAATCCGGGACGAGACGTTTGAGTTTGGCGTTGTCAAAGACCACTGAGTTGGCTTTATCCCCGATAAGTCCCCCCATAAAATTATAGGGACCGCATTGAGCGAGAAATTCGCTTGATATGTGGACGGCTTTGAGTTCAACTCCTAAGGCCTGCGCGACGGCTTGGTAAATTTGATTCCATGTGAGGGTTTCATCAGAGGTGAGCTGAACCGTTTCTCCAATGGCGTGGATATTTCCCATTAAGCCGGTGAATCCCTTGGCGAAATCACTGTTATGCGTCGCGGTCCAGAGGCTTGTACCGTCGCCGTGAATGATTACCGGTTTCCCCTCAAGCATCCGCTTGAGCACCTGCCAGCTTCCGTTTTTGCCGTGAATCCCTACAGGGGCGTTCCGTTCATCATAGGTATGACTTGGGCGGACAATCGTAATCGGAAACCCCTGGTCTCGGTACAATTTGCCAAGGAAATCTTCGCAGGCGATTTTATTCCGGGAGTATTCCCAGTAGGGATTTGCTAAGGGGGTGCTCTCGTTTATCAAATAGTTTGACAAGGGTTTTTGGTAGGCTGAAGCTGAACTGAAACAGATATACTGTTTGGTCTTATCCTTAAAAAGCCGGTAATCCCGCTCGATCTGGTTTGGCACAAAGGTAATAAAATCCGCTACCACATCAAAGTTCAGCCCCCAGATTTTTTCCACTACCTCCCCGTCGTTGTTGATATCGCAGATGATCTCTTTAACCTTGCCGGAAAACAAATTATTCCGATTGCCCCGGTTAAGGAGAAACAATTCGCCGCCTTCTTCTAAAAATCTTCGAGAAATAGCGGCGCTAATGGTTCCAGTGCCGCCGATAAATAAAGCCTTCATTAGTTTGCTCCTAATATGGTATTATAAAATAATAATCCTAAAATGTACTAAAAGAAATAAGCGCTCAGTGAGCTGACTCAAACCGAGCGCACAGGTAATACATGAAATCAGCCTAACTGCCCGCTCCCTGGGATTAGGACTTTTTAGAGCTTCGCGTTTTTCGGACTGGTTTTATAGATTTTCCCTCTTTTGCCGGAGGGACTCGTCCCTGTTTTGCGGGTTTATCCGCTTTGACCGTCCCTGACGTCCGTCCCCGGGGTTTTACGCTGTCCCGGGCGCCGCTGTTTCTGATAACCGCCTGAGCCGCCGCAAGCCGCGCTATAGGCACTCGGTAGGGTGAACAAGAAACATAACTTAACCCTGAACGGTAACAGAAATCAATGGTCCCAGGATCCCCGCCGTGTTCACCGCAGATACCGATTTTAAGGTCCTTAGAAACAGACCGTCCTTTCTCAACCGCGCCGGTGATCAAAATCCCGACGCCGTGTTCGTCAATGGACTTAAACGGATCTTCCTCCAGAATCTGCTTTTCAAGATAAGAAGGCAGAAAAGATGCCGCATCGTCTCGGCTGAATGCGAACGTCATCTGAGTGAGATCGTTAGTGCCAAAGCTGAAGAAGTCCGCGTATTGTGCAACCTTATCCGCCCGCAGGGCCGCTCGGGGAACTTCGATCATAGTACCGATCTTAACGGGAATGTCTACGCCGGCTTCCTGAAATACCTTCTTGAGAATTTTTTCCGTTCTGGGACGGAGCAGGGACAGTTCTTTTTCGTCGCACACAATAGGGATCATAATCTCAGGAACTACCGGAATATGGCGTCTTACGCAATCCACCGCGGCCCGGGCAATGGCTTCAACCTGCATATCGTAGATCTCAGGATACGTCACCGCAAGACGGCATCCCCGATGACCCAGCATAGGGTTAGCTTCATGGAGTTTTTCGATTTTGGGCAGGAGTTTTTTAGGAGACACTTTCAGTTGATCCGCAAGTTCGTTAATCTCTTCCTTGGTATGAGGAACAAATTCATGAAGCGGCGGATCAAGCAGCCGTATCGTTACCGGTCTGCCTTCCATAGCTTTAAAGATTCCGAAAAAATCCTGCTGCTGTAAGGGCAGAATCTGTTGCAGCGCGGCTTCCCGCTCCTCTTTGGTGTCAGCCACAATCATAGACCTGAAATGGAGGAGTTTTTCTTTGTGAAAGAACATGTGTTCAGTACGGCAAAGCCCTACGCCTTGGGCGCCGAATTCAAATGCCCGTTGAGCGTCTTGGGGCAGGTCCGCATTAGTCCGGACCTCAAAGCCTCGGAGGGTTCCCCGAACTGAAGTCCCCCGGACTTCGTCGCACCAGCCCAAGAAAGTCTTCGTATCTTCCGAAATTTCCGGCTGTATCAAGGGCAGTTCTCCTTTGTATACATACCCGGTAGAACCGTCAATCGTGATCCAATCCCCCTCGTCAAAAGAAACGTTCCCGATATCGACTTTTTTACCCTTAATCGTAACCCCTTTAGCGCCGGCGATACAAGGGGTTCCCATACCGCGGGCTACAACCGCGGCATGGCTGGTCATGCCGCCGGTAGCGGTAAGGATTCCTTGAGAAACCACCATGCCGCCGATGTCTTCAGGACTGGTTTCCTGCCGAACCAGTAATACTTTTTCTCCATTGTGATGCCACTCTTCCGCTTCTTTCGCTGAAAACACGATTCTGCCCGCCGCCGCTCCGGGAGAGGCGTTGAGTCCTTTGGTTAGAGGCTCCGCGTTTTTCCGCGCCGCCGGATCGATCCATGGATGCAGAAGCTGATCTAAATGTTCCGGTCCCACTCGGCAAATAGCGGTATTTTTATCAATGAGTTTTTCAGCTACCATGTCCAGCGCGACTTTAACCGCCGCCGCGCCGGAACGTTTTCCGTTTCTGGTCTGGAGCAGAAACAATTTACCCCGCTGTACGGTAAATTCCATGTCCTGCATATCTTTGAAATGCTTTTCCAGTTTATTTCTGATTCGCACCAACTCGTCATAAATATGTTTGTTCTCCTGTTCCAAAGCGCTGATGGTCTCAGGGGTTCTGATGCCGGCTACCACGTCTTCCCCTTGGGCGTTCATAAGGTATTCACCATAGAACACATTTTCACCGGTAGAAGGGTCTCGGCTGAAACAGACCCCTGTACCTGAATCATCGCCGAAATTACCGAATACCATAGACTGCACATTAACCGCAGTACCTTTGATATTTTTAATGCCGTTGATCTGCCGGTATTTAATTGCCCGTTCATTCATCCATGAACCAAACACCGCGTTAATCGCGCCCCAAAGCTGATCCAGCGGGTCTTGCGGAAAATCCTTTCCCGCGTTCTGCTGCACGATTTTTTTATATTTTCCTACTAATTTCTGTAGATCAGAGGCATCTAACTCAGTATCTAATTCAACGCCTTTAGCGGTCTTGATGGAAGCAATGGCTTTTTCAAACACCTCGCCCGGCACATGCATGACTACGTCGCCGTACATTTGAATAAACCGCCGGTACGCATCCCAGGCAAACCGAGGATTACCGGTTTTTTCCGCAAGTCCCAGAACCGCTTTATCATTAATACCCAGATTAAGGATAGTATCCATCATACCCGGCATAGACACAGGCGCGCCGGAACGGACTGAAACAAGAAGCGGATCCTCTGGGTCTCCTAGTTTTTTGCCCATTACCTTTTCAAGTTTCTTCAGGGTTTTTAACACCGTATCCTCAAGTCCTTCAGGATACTGCTCATTATTTTCATAATAAGCCGCGCATACTTCAGTAGAAATCGTAAACCCCGGGGGAACAGGAATTCCAAGATTAGTCATTTCCGCTAAGTTAGCGCCCTTGCCCCCAAGGATATCCCGCATCTGGGCATCCCCTTCTGATTTTCCCTCGCCGAAGAAGAACACGCTTTTCTGCTTTGCCATGAAAGCCTCCATAAAAATAGAAAATGTAGAAAAAGAAAAATAGAATATCTAATATTATAAACTTCTTGTTATAAAAATAACGGAAATTGTAAAGAAGCGCAATAACATTAGGCTTTTTTATTATATATTACCCTTCGCTAATCCCGCAACAATTATTTATTTCATTCACTTCATTCAGTCTTTTTATCAAAACCAAGTACATACCGAATATAGCAAGTATTATAAAATTATGTTTTCTTCCTGGTTGTCCCGGGTTTTGATCGGCTTGACGTTTTACCTGGGTCAATTTATAATTTTTACCTATGAAATCAGTTGCTAAAGAATTATGGTTCAATACTCCGCAGGAACGAGCATTTATTAATATTACCCCTCAGGTTGAGTCGTTACTGCAAGAATCCGGTATTCAGGAAGGATTATGTCTTGTAAACGCTATGCACATTACCTCAAGCGTTTTTATTAATGACGACGAGGCGGGACTGCACCATGACTTTGATGTATGGCTTGAAAAACTTGCGCCTCATGAACCGGTTTCTTTTTACCGGCATAATCAAGGAGAAGAAAACGCTGACGCCCACATGAAACGGCAAATTATGGGGCGGGAAGTTGTGGTTGGGGTAACCAAAGGCAAGCTTCATTTTGGACCTTGGGAACAAATTTTTTATGGTGAATTTGACGGAAAACGACGCAAGCGGGTATTAGTAAAAATTATCGGTGAATAGGGGCGTCCTCGGAATAGGTAATTTCACCTAAAAGCATACAAAAATTATCGTAAAGAAAATCCTAGTTTGACCGATTTACTAATAGAAAAACTATGTATAAAAGAAGTAGTAATCTCAAGCACTCCCCTACGAGCGCAGACTGCTTGACCAGTATCCTCAAAAGGAGCATTATTATTATAGATAAAGGAGACCTAAAGTGGCCGGAGATGGAGGAAAGGTTTTAGTTAAGACCATTGTATTGCTGCTCCTTATTATTGCTTTAGCTGGCGGCGGGCTGGTATGGTTTGATTATCTCAATGTTATAGATGCGAAGACGCTGCTGTCTCCGCTGTACCGCTTTATAGGCAAGGATGGGCGCAATCAGACCCTAGCCCAAGCGGATGAGACCCTTTCTTTAGATGCTGAACGGCTTGCGGTACGGCTTGAAGCCTTGGATCTGCGAGAACTGGAACTAGAAAAACAGGAACAGGAAGCCCAAAGCCGCCGCGGTGAAATCGAGCAGATGGCCCAAGAACTGGAAGAACGGCAGAAAGCATTGGATGAACGTGAAAAATCCTTCAATGAGATTGTTCAAGCAGCCGAAACTAAGAGTAGAAACATCGAACAGTACGCTCGTTATTTGAACGGTATGCCTCCTCAAAGCGCGGTAGGCATTATGTCCCAAATGGACGATCAGAACGTTATTGATGTTCTCCGGAAGACCGAAGAGATTGCTCAGGCTGAGGGAACCGCTTCTATTGTTTCTTTCTGGCTGTCTCTCATGGATCCTACCCGGGCTGCAGAGTTACAGCGGAAAATGGTAGGAAGACCTTCAAGTTTGAATTAAATAAGGTCTAGGAATCCGGAATTATACCATTTAAGGAGGCCGGCGGTGATGCAAGTATCTACCCCAGCACACGTTCCGGGAGAACAGGAGTTTATTCAATCAAAGTCGGGTCAGACAAAATCTCTTAAACATGATAAACTGGGGGTATTCGCCAAGATTCTGGAGGGATTGACCCAGAATCCCAAAGGTGAAGCCCCTGGAAGCGGTCTTCTTGCAAAATCCTCCGCCAAAGGAGCGATTCCTGACGAGAAAGGTACGGTTCATAATCAAGAGGTTAAGGGAAAGAAAAAAGCCTCTGGACTTTCAGGAGAAAAGAAGTCTAAGGAAACCGCGCTTGTTACGGCTCGAAGTTCCCGACGGAATACAAAGGTTTCCGAGGAAGGTGTTGTCTCGCTGGTTTCTCAGAACAATGAAAAAAAATCTCCTGCTCAAGAGGGTAATCATATACATCAAAAAGCAAAAAAAGACGAGGCTTCTCTAAAAAATCTTAGTTCTCATAGTCCTGTACATACTTCTCAGCCAGAAACGCCGGCGGAGGGCTCTGAAATTCCATCAGCAGAAGTTCTTGCCAAGCTCTTATCTAAGGAAGAATCTGAACCTAAAACCCGTAAAGCCCCTGAAAAAGAGGAAACCTTGAAGGCTGAATCCGGTTCTCGAACAGTCCGGTCTGAAGGCGCGGCGGAATCAGCCCCTTTCAATACTCAGCGGGTTTCAAGAAATATTGAGAAAGATTTAGGGACCGATAAAGCTGTAGAATCCAAAGGCAAAGATAAGCGCCGGGAGCGGCTGAACGTTGAAGTCCGGGATCTGCGATCTTCGGAAGAGGTGCAGTACGCCCAAACCCAAGGCTCTCAACCGATAGCTGAAGCACAGTCCGGGATAGAAGCCGAAACCCCAGACCTCAGCGTAGACCTCTCGTCAGGCAGCAAAACCCGGGAAGAAGCGTTCCGAGAAATAGACTATCGACCGGTACAAGCCTTTGAGGATATTCTCGCACGGGAACTCCATCAGAATCTGAATAATGATATAGTCAGGCAAGCTCAAATTATTTTGCGGGAACATGGGGAAGGCACTATCCGGCTTGCGCTTAAACCGGAAACATTAGGAAATGTAAAGATACAACTTGAAATGACCGAAAACAAGATAACAGGGCATATTATTGTAGAAAGCAATGAGGCTCTGCGGGCATTTGAACGGGAGATACATTCCTTGGAACAGGCTTTTAAGGATTCAGGATTTGCCGGGGCGCATCTTGATATGTCTTTGGCTTCAGGGAACGGGGGAAACGGAGCTGAACAGCGGCGGCGGGACCTGGAAGCCCAGCCTTTCTTGTCCGAGAGGTTTGCGGCTTCTATCTATGATGCGGCGTCAGATAATGCGGAAGCGACATCGAGTTTGATATTCGCCAATCGGTCTGATTCAGGGTTATCTCAAGTCAATATGCTGGTATAAGGAGGATTCAATACATGGAGTCTAATTTTAAAGCGGTTCTTAGTTCTCAGGAACAGTCGGATACAGCCCAAATGGTGAGAGACTTTAATAAGACCATAAATCAGGGGAAAAGCCCTCAGCAGAACTTAGGGAAAGATGATTTTCTTAAAATCCTTATCACCCAGTTGAGTTATCAAGATCCTACTGCCCCTATGGAAGATAAAGAATTTATCGCCCAAATGGCTCAATTTTCTACCTTGGATCAGATAACCAGTATGGCGAATGATTTTTCTCGTTTGACCGCTATGTTAAGCGGGAATGAGGCGACTAACAGTCTCGGTAAGTCTGTGGAAGTAGTATCCGGGGAAGATCAGGTCCTTCAGGGTACGGTTAAAGCGGTTGCCAGAGGCGATTCCCCGAGGATTCTAGTAAATGGTACCTATTATCAATGGGATCAGGTAACAAAAGTATTTGAGGAGTAATGCGATATGATGCGATCATTGTTTTCCGGCGTATCCGGTCTTCAAAACCATCAGACAAGAATGGATGTGATTGGTAATAACATTGCCAATATCAATACGACAGGCTTTAAAAAGGGGCGGGTCAATTTTCAAGACCTGCTTTATCAGCAGGTCCAGGGCGCGTCCCGCCCCACTGAGGACTTAGGAGGCGTGAATCCTAAAGAGATTGGTCTTGGTATGTCGGTAGCTACGGTTGATACGGTTCATACTCAAGGAGCCTTGCAGTCTACTGGGGTAGGTACGGATCTGGCTATTCTAGGAAGCGGATTTTTTGTATTGAAAGAAGGGTCGAATTCGTATTATACGAGAGCCGGCGCGTTTAATGTGGACGCAGAAGGTACGCTGGTAAATCCCGCCAACGGTATGAAGGTGCAGGGATGGATGGCTCAGGATGTACAGGGCGTTCAGACCTTGGATGTGTCCCGAGATGTGGAAAATCTGATTATTCCCGTTGGGTCTAAGGACCCGGCAAAGTCTACCACAATGGTAAACTTTGCGTGCAACCTTGATAAGCGAATTCCAGAAATTCCAGAAAACCCTACAGCGCTGGATATACAGCGGGGAACCTGGAATACTACCATCAAAATCTATGACAGTTTCGGACAGGAACATTCTTTGCAGGTACAGTTTACCCGTATTCCAGATACCGCCAATAGCTGGAACGCCGTTGTAGCGGTAGACCCTGAAGCGGAAGTGGCTACCAACGCCGCTATAGGGCTTGGCGAAGAAGCTCCCGCCGCCGGAGGAGCCGCGAATTTTACGATCAATTTTTCCAATAACGGTACGCTGTTGAGCGCAGTAGACGGCGACGGAAACGCCTCCGGCAATGACGCCGGCGCAAATGTGATTATGAATGTGGCCTATGATGTGGCGAATACGGATCCCGACGCTGAGGGCGCCCAGGTGCGCCAGGAATTCAGCCTTAACTTGGGGACTGTCGGAGGGTTTGTTGATTCTATCACCCAGTATGCGGAAACAAGTTCTTCCAAAGCGGTGAAACAAGACGGGTACGGTATGGGCTATTTGGATAATTTCAAAATTGATTCCAGCGGCGTCATTACCGGCGTGTATTCTAATGGGTCAACCCGGACTATCGCGCAGATTGGAATGGCGAGTTTCACCAATCCAGGAGGATTAGAAAAAGCCGGGGATAACGCGTATGTAGTCTCCACCAACTCAGGAGCGGCGAATATCGGACCTTCAGGTATTGCGGGAAAAGGGGAAATTCGCACCGGAGTTTTGGAGATGTCTAATGTAGACATGGCTGAACAATTTACGGATATGATTGTTACCCAGCGGGGTTTTCAGGCAAATTCCCGGACCATTCAGACTGCGGATCAGTTGCTACAGGAACTGTTAAGCCTAAAACGGTAAGAGAAGAATCTCCGTGACCACGAGACAAAGCGGAGAGACGCTTGACAAACCTAGATAGATAGGTGTATTTTACTTAGGGAGGTTAGGCTAAAGCCTATAAATTGGTATGATAAAGGTAACTCCGCTTAAAGGAACAGAATACTATATTAATCCTCATCAAATTGAATATATCGAGAACAAGCCGGATACAACGATATTGATGTTGTCAGGGAAACATCTGGTGGTACAGGAAAAAGTACCGGTAATTATCGAACGGATTGTTGAATATCGTCGGATGATCGGGGCTTTTAAGAATGAGGAGTGATCGGATATGAATTTAGCAACCCTGATAGGAATGGCCGGCGCTTTTGGTATGATTCTCATGTCAATCCTTGTAGGCGGCAACTCGCCGTTGACGTATGTTGACATTCCGTCGGTCTTTATGACCGTTCTTGGTTCATACTTTGCGGTGTTTATTTTTTCCAGTGTTCCCGGAGCTATTGGATTATGGAAAACCATAGGGCTTAGTATGAAAACTCCCGCGTTTGACGAAAAAGGGATAATTACCAAGCTCCTTGCATTTTCCGATAAAGCCCGCCGGGAGGGGCTGCTTGCACTGGAAGAGGAACTCGAAGACTTGGACGATGAGTTTTTGAAAAAAGGGATGCGTCTCGTCGTAGACGGCACTGACGGCGCTATCATTCGGGACCTCCTTGAACTGGAATTAAGCCAAGTCCAAGCCCGGCATGGGGATAAACTCGCGGTAGTCAATATGTGGGGAACCTTAGCCCCCGGTCTGGGAATGATCGGTACTGTTGTCGGTCTTATTGGTATGTTGGGAAGTTTGGAAGACAAGAGCGCTTTGGGACCTAACATGGCGGTAGCCCTTATGACTACTCTCTACGGCGCTATCATAGCTAACGTCATTTGTATTCCAGTTTCAGGAAAACTGAAAGGCTTTGACGGCGCGGAAGCTCAGATAAAAGAAATGGAAATTGAAGGTATTCTTTCGATTCAGTCAGGAGAGAACAGCCGCGTTTTGGCTATAAAACTTCTTTCATACCTTGATCCGGCAACTCGCAAAGTGGTTGAAGCGGAAGTGATGCGGGATTAACAAGATATCCCCCCAACCATGCGTGAACAGAGTATAATAACATAAGGAGTATTAATGGCAAAAAAGAAAAAGAAAGACGACGAGGGACCAAAGGGAGACTGGATCGTAACCTATTCCGATATGGTTACGTTGTTGCTGTGCTTTTTTGTCGCTCTTTTCGACGCAAGCGAAATTGAACCCGGACAAATGGCGCAGTTGATTTCAGCCCTTTCCAATATAGGTATGGGAGCCTCAAGCGGAGGTGAAACCCTTTCCCAAGGGAAAAGCGTTGACCTTGGAAATACGATCAATTCCTTGCCGTCGATGGATAAGGGAAACTATTTAGGACTTGCCTTGAAAAAGGCGGTGAGTCTTTTTAGTCCTGAAATTAAATCTAAAAAGGTAAAAGTAACCCATGATGAACGGGGGCTGGTGATCAACCTTGCAGGAGACGCATTCTTTGCCCCTGCCAGCGCCAGAATAAATATAGAGGAAACCCGAGATATTTTGGTACGATTGGCGGGACTTTTAAATTCCGATGAAATGAAGGGTAAAAAATTCAGGATAGAGGGGCATACTGACGCGGAACCAGTTGATCCTAATGGTCCTTGGGAATCAAATTGGGACCTGTCAGTCCATCGTTCAATGGCGGTGCTTCAGTATCTGACTGATATGGGCGTAGACGAGAAAAATTTTCAAGTAGCTGGATTTGCGGATACCGTACCGGTAGCCTCAAATAATACCCCTGAAGGCAGAGCGTATAATCGGCGGGTGGATATCATCATTCTTGATGATGGACATTTATAACAGGTGGTGGTTTACAACATATATGATTCTTGCTATACTATAAAATAAGCATAATACAGCAATGGAGGTAACAAGGTATGTCTGATGAAGCAGAAGCTGGATTAGAACCTGAAGAGTCGGCTTCCGAGGAAGGCGGCGGCAGTTCTAAAAAGAAAAAAGGATTCCCTTTAGCCGCTTTACTCCCTAATTTACTTAAATTTGTAGCCATAGGGCTTGGGGCTTTAATCTTTATTGTAACGGTATCGGTAATAACCTTTACGCTTCTCAATAAAGGAGGGAAATCACAAACCGTGATACCGGAAAATTCTCCGTATGTTGGGACTCGTCCCCAATATCAGACCTTTTCTAATATCGGTATAGTTCGGACTCGTTCTATGGATCCGACCCCCTATACAGTAGTAGTAGAAATGGTTATCGCCTATGATATGGGCGCCAACGACGCTCAAAACGAATTAATTGCTCGGAGTACAGAACTCCAAGATTTTGTACGGAGTTTTTTTAGAACTAAATTTGTGAATGAATTACAGCCCGATAATGAACAGCAGTTAAAACGGGAGATTATAGAACTCCTTAATACCCAGAAATTAAATACCGCTAAAGTTCGGGATATTTATTTTAAGCAGCTTGAAACAATAGAAAGCTGATAGAAGCGGATAGTCCCTGATTAGGACTGTCCGCTTTTTTATGCCTATCCTGTAATTAGGTATTGAATTTCTATCTGTACTGGATTATAATGCGGGTATGACTGAAGTTCTTTCCCAGGATGAAATAGATCAGTTGCTCACTGCGATAAACGCGGGAGATACTGAAGCAGAGGATTTTAAGCCCGCTCAGGAAATCCCTCGAAGGGTGAAGATATATGATTTTAAGCGTCCTGATAAATTTTCTAAAGAACAGATCCGTACTGTCTCAATTATGCACGAGACTTTTGCTCGGCTAACGACTACAAGTCTTTCCGCTCAACTCCGTAGTATGGTGCATGTTCATGTGGCGTCGGTGGATCAGCTCACATATGAAGAATTTATTCGTTCTATTCCAACGCCGACTACCCTGGCAATTATCAACATGGACCCCTTAAAGGGAAACGCCATCTTGGAAATTGATCCTACTATATCCTTTTCTATTATTGACCGGCTTTTCGGCGGTACTGGAGAGGGCATTAAAGCTCAACATGAACTTACAGATATAGAATCATCAGTTATGGAAGGCATCATCGTCAGGATTCTTGGAAATATGCGGGAAGCCTGGACTACTGTGATAGACCTCAGACCTCGGCTGGGACAGATCGATACGAACCCTCAGTTTGCTCAGATTGTGCCTCCTACAGAAATGGTGGTTCTCGTAACCTTGGAAACTCGGGTAGGGGAAGTAGAGGGACTGATGAATTTCTGTATTCCTTATTTGACTATAGAGCCGATAATTGGAAAATTGTCCGCTCAGTTCTGGTATTCTTCGGTGCGTCGGGGAACCACCACGGAAAACTTGAATATACTCAAGGAAAAGCTGGCAAGCGTCGATGTTAATGTAGTAGCTGAAATAGGGAAAATCCCGGTTACTGTTGGAGAGGTGTTGTCTCTGCAAACAGGCGATGTAATTTGCCTTTACAATACCCGAATTGGGGACCCCTATTCTCTCAATATTGGGAATAAACGTAAATTTCTTTGTCGGCCAGGGGTCATTGGAAAGAAAATGGCAGTACAGATTACTAAGAAAATCGCAGATCTTGAGCAAGCGGATATTGAAGAGATTGTAACCGATGGGGAGGAAAATGTATGAGCGAGGGAGCGCTTTCGCAGGCTGAAATCGATGCGTTGTTGTCAGGAGGAAATGGTGAAAGTTCTACCGCCACCGCAGCGGGAGGGTCTGAAGATGAACGTAAGACGTTGCAGACGTTTCTTACGGATTCTAAAGAGGCACTCTCGGCTAATTTTTCTCAGTTGACTTCATTGACGGTTTCTCTTAAAGGACCAGAAGTAACTTTTACTAATCGAGACGCCATTCTTGAAGGGCTTCCTGATACAGTAACGGCGATTAAGGCGGATTTTAATTCCGGATTTCCAGGGGAACATCTTTTCCTCATGTCCGAAGAGACCGCTAAAAAGATCGCCAGTCACATGACCCATGAAGAAGATATTAAGATGGACGAGATGGCGCTTTCGGTAATTGGAGAGATGGTGTCTAATCTGGTAGGGACTCAGATTACGGGGCTGACCAACAAAACCGGCAATAAGTCTATTGCGTCAGTCTCTCCAGAAGCAACTAATGTACCTAAAGCGGCGGTTGCTTTGCCGGGAAATGATTTTGCCAGCGCCGTCTATCAGCTCGATTTCGGAGATGGAAACACACAACCGTTTTGGGAAATATACGGCATTGACGTAGTCGGCGGTATTGCCCGAGCTATTACAGAAAAGGAGAAACCCCAGCATACCGCAGCTCCGCCCCACAGAAACGGTGTTGCTATGACGGGAGGGAGTACGCCAATGGGAGGTACAGGAGGTAACATGACGGGCTCACCAACGAATGTGCAGTCGGTTCAATTCCCGAATCTTATGCCCCACGCAACCGCTCAAGAGCAGGGGAATATTGGTCTTATCATGGATGTCTTCATGGAAATGACTGTGGAATTGGGACGTACCAAAAAGCTTATCAAAGAGATCCTCGGAATGGGCGAAGGTACTATCATTGAACTGGATAAACTGGCCGGTGAACCAGTGGATATTTTGGTTAATCATAAACTCATTGCAAAAGGTGAAGTAGTGGTTATTGACGAAAACTTCGGCGTCCGAGTTACGGAAATTGTTCCCCGGACGGAAAGAATGAGTGAGGTATAGATTCCTGTCGGAATATGCTGTTTATTTGATGGTACCATAACGTAATGTATTCACCTCGTAAACATTTCAGTTTGTACTTGGGAGGGGGAAAACTGAAATATTTTCGTATATTAGTAATCATAGCGGTAAGTATTGGGGAGGGCTTGTCGGGGAATACCCTGGTGTTCGCTCAGACGACAGATCCCGGGGCCCAATCTGTTTCAACGGTTCCAGAGGAAGAGTCTTTTTTACTTCAAAGGGAAGACGCTATTTCTATTGGGGAGGGGAGTTCTAATCCAAGCCGTAAAACAGGGTCCTTTGGGATGATCCTGCAAATGGTTCTGGTTCTCGCATTGGCTGCCGCCGCAATCTATGGGGTTGTGTTCTTTTTAAAACGAATCTCAAGACCCCAGGAACAGAAAGACCCTTATCTCAAGATATTAGCCGCCGCGCATCTAGGCTCCAACCGGTTTGTTCATGTAGTATCGGTAGGTTCTAAGGCGTGGCTTATAGGCGCCAGCGAGGGAGGGGTTTCGCTCATATCTGAGATAGAAGATCCAGAGACGGTTGACGCTATGCTGGTGGAAGCCTCACGGAAAACCGCTGAAGCGGGAACCGGTAAGTTATCGGACTTTGCCCATCTTTTGAACCGATTTAGCGGCAGAGAGCATACGCCGGTTCAAACGAATCTCAATCTAAATGAAAATATCCAGAAACGTCTGGAACGGTTGCAGAAAATGTCTAAAAACCCCAGGAACAGTTAAAAAAGGAGGGCTTTGAAGTATGAATCATAAGCGTTGCGTTGTGGGAGTCTTTTTGGCGGGTCTTTTTTTTATGACTGTTCCGGCTTATACACAAAACGCGGCTTTTCCGGATATGTCTATTCCGGGGACTATGGGTATTCCGACTCCTCAGTCTTCGGGGGTTCCCTTTATAGATTTAAACATTAGAAATCCGGTATCGGGACAGGAAGTCGCCTTTTCGCTTCAGCTCCTCCTGTTCCTTACGGTTCTTTCTTTGGCGCCTAGTATCTTTATCCTGATGACCAGTTTTCTGAGAATTGCTATTGTATTGGATTTTGTTAAACGCGCCTTATCCCTCCAGCAAGTTCCGCCTAATCAGGTGCTTATGGGGATATCCCTTTTTTTGACAATTTTTGTTATGTGGCCTACATTTCAAACAGTCTATGAAAAATCTTTTCGCCCCTTAGCTGAGGGAACGATTTCGGTGGAGCAGGCTTACCGAGAGGCTGAAGCTCCCCTGCGGCTTTTTATGTATAACCAGATGCGGGGAAACCCGGATAATATCAGGCTGTTTATGACTATGCGGGGACTGAACCGACCTGAAACCCTAGCAGATGTGCCTACCTATGTGTTGATTCCGTCGTTTATCTTAAGCGAATTAACGATAGCGTTCAAAATAGGAATTCTTTTATTTATTCCTTTTATTGTAATTGATATGGTGGTGGCAAGCGCCCTTATGTCTATGGGGATGATCATGCTGCCCCCGGTAATGATCTCGATGCCTTTTAAGCTCATCCTTTTTATTTTGGTTGACGGCTGGGGGCTTTTGACCAATCAGTTGGTTCGTTCTTTTATGTAGGAGGTACGCTGTGAGTATTGGAGAGATTACCACGCTTCTGCGGGGCGGGATTTTTCAAGTCCTGATTTTAGCGGGTCCTATGCTTTTTGCAGCCCTTACCGTAGGACTTGTAGTCGCTATTCTCCAAGCGACCACTTCTATTCAGGAGCAGACCCTTACCTTTGTTCCTAAGATTATTGCTATTTTGGTGGTATTGGCGCTTCTTGGAGGCTGGATGTTTGCATCCTTGGGAGATTACACGGTGCGGCTGTTTGAAATGATCCCAGATATGGCGCGATAGTGGAGGAAGCATGAGCGGAGGAAGCATAATTGAAGAAATAATGGGCTATGGTCCAGCTTTTCTCCTTATTGCGGTCCGAGCTTTAGCTATGATCGAGACTGCTCCGCTGCTTTCCTCTGACGCAATTCCCCAGACGGCGAAACTCGGCTTGGCGGGGTTTACCGCGTATATAACCTTTCCCTCAGCCCAGATAAGCACTTGGGATTTAACCCCTTATACGCTTACCTTCATATTTTTGATAATAGGCGAGGGAATTATCGGCATTATTATCGGATTTTTTCTTACTATTATATTTTCGGCTTTTACAACAGCGGGACAATTCTTTTCGCTCCAAATGGGTTTCGGCGCATCTGAAACCTTTGACCCCCTCTCGCAAATAGAAAATCCTCTGATGGGTCAATATCTTAATCTGGTAGCTATGCTGGTTTTTCTTTCTATCGGAGGTTTTAGGGAACTCTTTATCACCGGCTTCTGGCATTCTGTGCAGTCTATAAATATCGTTAATCTTATCGAGGGACGGGAAGCGGTGATTACCATGATGCTCAAGGGACTTTCCCAGCTTTTTCTGGACGCGATTATTATTTCTATGCCTATCTTAGGAACCCTTTTTTTGACGTCTCTTACTACCGGACTAATCTCTAAAGCGGCGCCTCAAATCAATATTCTTTCCGAAGGCTTTCCTATAAGCATTACCGTAGCCTTTATACTTATTTTTGCTACATTGCCTTTTATGGTAGATACCTTTAGCCGATTAGTGGATACTGGTTTCAGAACTCTCGAGACCTTGTATATCCATATTGGGGGACAGATAGGAGGGTCCCAATGAAACTGGAGGTTCTACAGCGCGAGAAGTTGAAAGGTCCCTTGAATTGGCATATCGATCTTCAATGGTTTGCTGCTGAAGATGAAGGACGTACCGAAGAGCCTTCAGAACATAAAATCAGAAAAGCCCGGGAAGATGAGGGACGGGTCGCTAAAAGTCAGGAACTCATCGGCGCTTTGGGATTGCTTCTTCCTGCGCTGGTCATTCTTTTTCTTGCGCCTTCAATGCTCAGGACTTGCGTGGAAATGGTGCGTTTTTTTCTGCTTCGAGCCTTTGAATTAGACCCTACCAGAGACGGAATCATTTCAGCGGCGGCATTATGGTACTATGTACGGCTTACGCTGCCCATCATTATTGTAGCTGTGATAGCCGCGCTTTTCTCAAACTTGATTCAAGTAGGGGTTCTCTTTACCACTAAACCTCTGGTTCCGAATTTTTCCAAGATCGTTCCCCGATTTGGACGATATTTCCAACGAACTCTTTTTTCTGTAGAAGGGCTATTTAATTTTTTCAAATCTATTGTTAAAATGGTAATTATAGGAGCTGTTGCTTTCTTTCTTATCCGTTCTAAGATTGAAGTATTGGCGAATCTTCAAACCGCGAGTTTGTGGGTAGGGATAACTACGGTGGCTAATGTTGCGATTAGAATGATCATTATCTCGGCGCTCCTATTGCTTTTCTTGTCAATTCCTGATTATATGTTTCAGCGGTGGCAGTATCGGGAATCTTTAAAAATGTCGGTAGAAGAAGTGAAACGAGAACGGAAGGAACTCGAAGGAGACCCTTTGATTAAGTCAAGACTTCGCCGGCGGATGCAGGAGATTATGACCAGAAATGTGGCGCGGATTGTACCTAACGCTGATGTGGTTATCACTAACCCAACGCATCTGGCGATTGCCTTGGAGTATCATCGGGAAAACATGGCGGCTCCCCAGGTTACTGCCAAAGGAGAAGATCAGACCGCTTTTATGATCCGCCGGATTGCGGAACAGAACGGTGTACCGATCATAGAGAATAAACCCCTTGCCCGGGCTTTGTACAAGGAGACCCAAGTGGGGGATATGGTGCCGGAAGCTTATTGGCAAATTGTAGCCCTGATATTGGGCAAGGTGATGCATATTAATGAAGAGCGCCGGAAAAGGAGTAATAACTAAGGTATGGCTGACGCGGCAAGAGCGAATAATACAAACAATACAGGAAATCTCCTGGGGGATCCGCGAGATATTTTTATTGCCCTTGGGGTGGTGATGGTGGTGATTATGATCGTCATACCCCTTCCCACAGTACTGCTCGACGCTTTTATGGCGCTGAATCTAGTGTTATCTCTGCTTATTCTCTTGACAGTGCTCTATACCCAAAAAGCGACGGATTTCAGTCTTCTTCCTACGGTACTGTTAGTGGTTACGGTGTTTGGTTTGGCTCTGAATATCTGTTCTACTCGGCTTATTCTAGGTCAGGGAGCGGCTTTTGACGGACGTATGATTAAAGCCTTCTCAAGTTTTGTAGTCGGTTCAGGCGGAACCGAAGGGCTTGTAGTGGGATTCATCATCTTTATCGTGATCATCGCGGTTCAAGTGGTGGTCATTACCAAGGGAGCCACTCGGGTTTCTGAAGTGGCCGCCCGGTTTACCTTAGACGCTTTGCCCGGCAAACAAATGGCGATTGAAGCAGAACTTAATTCCCAAGCCATCACCGAAGAGGAAGCGCGTCTTAGAAAGCAGGAGCTTCAGCAGGAAGTTGATTTTTACGGAGCGATGGACGGGGCTAGTAAATTTATTTCCGGCAATGTGAAAATAGGCATTTTCATTACAGTTCTCAATGCCTTGGGGGGCATCATTATTGGGGCGATCTTTCATGGAGAATCCCTTTCTCAGGCAGTAGGAACCTATGTGGGTTTTACCATTGGGGACGGACTGCTTTCCCAGTTTCCCGCGTTGCTGGTATCTACGGCTATGGGTATTGTGGTTACTCGTTCCGCCACCCCGGGTTCTATTGGAGAAGCGGTCTCAATTCAATTCACCAGAGACGCCCGGGTATACTGGATCTGCGCGGTTGTGTTGTTCGGTTTTGCTCTGCTTCCGGGGTTTCCTTGGTATGTACTTATACCGATGGGAATTCTTATTGGTTTTTACGCCTTTCACATTGGGCAAAAGCAGCGGAAAAAAGCCTATTTTGACGCAATGATGGCTAAGACCGCAGACGCCAAAAAGCCTAAAGACGAGAATGCTGAGATGTCGCCGGTAGTGCCTTTGGATACCCTGTCTCTGGAATTGGGGTATGGGCTTATTCCGCTGGTTGATAAGGATAAAGGAGCGGAACTGCTGGAACGGGTTCAAGGGCTTCGACGGCAGTCAGCGTTGGACTTGGGACTGGTAATACCTAAAATCAGAATTATCGACAATATGGGTTTAGAGCCTTCAGAGTATTGTTTCAAAATCCGGGGCGTTGAGGCGGGGCGGGGCATGATTCGGATGGGATATTACCTCTGTATGAATCCGGGTACAGTACGGGAAGAATTGCCCGGGGAAAAGACCCGAGACCCGGCGTTTGGACTGCCCGCAATCTGGATCAGCGAGGACAAACGGGACGAAGCTGAACGGGCGGGATACACAGTGGTGGATCCTCCTTCGATTATCACTACTCATTTGACGGAAATCATTAAAACCCATGCGTCTGAAATATTGGGACGTCAGGAAACCCAAGCTATTCTTGACACCTTGCGTAAAGAATATCCCGCCTTGGTGGAAGAAGCCCAAAGTCAAAAAGCTCTGAGTCTTGGGGATATACAGAAGGTTTTACAGGGATTGCTTAAAGAACAGGTTTCTATTCGTAATATGGTGACCATTCTGGAGGCTCTGGCGGATTTTGCGCCCCTTACCCGTGATATTCGATTTCTCACTGAAAAAGCCCGGCAAGCCTTGGGACGCCAGATATGTTATCGGTATGCTGATGAGAATCATGTACTCCATGTATTAACCATAGAACCTGCGCTGGAACAGAAGATTATTGAAAGCCGCGTAGAAACCAGTTCAGGCGGAGTTATAGCCGCGCTGGATCCGGCGATTCAAAACGCTTGGATAAAAAGTCTTGCCCGTTCGGTAACGGTGATTCAGGAACACGGGTGGTTTCCCATTATTGTTTGTTCTGAATCAGCCCGATATCTTGTGAAGGTTTCGGCGGATCGGGAACTGCCGGAATTAGTGGTTCTTTCGGTGCCGGAAATTGTGTCTGATATTACCCTTGAGGCGGTTGGGGTTATACGGCTGGAGCATTAGGAGGACTTGAGGAACTATGGAATATTTTGAAGAACAAGCCTTAACGTACACCGAATGTCTCAATAAAATCCGTACCAAGTATGGAGATCGGTTTACGATACTGAGCCATAGAAATATTCGTATAGGAGGAATTTTTAATGGGCTTTTTTTCGCAAAAGATGGAGTAGAAATTAGAGGATACGCTTCAAACAATGTAATAAAATCTGGAACGTTTCAGGGCGGTATTCCGTCAGCACCGATTCTGGGGGGACCAGAATCAGGGTCTCGAAAACAGTCCCAGCCTTTGGATTTTGAGGAAGAGAAAAAAAAATTTCTGCAAGAAGTTTCGCCTTCAGTTAAAGGGGAAAGCATCGCTTTACAGCAAGTATTGAAAGAAGTACAGGATTTAAAACGGGAAATTGCCGCTAATACTTCGTCTGTTCAAACTGAAAAACACGCTACTATTAGCCGTATTGAAGAAATTTTGGATCTTAATGATTTTTCACCTGCCTACAGTCAAAATATTTTGGATCGTATCAAAAAAGAATTTTCCCTCGATAGTCTTGATGATTACAATACTGTACAAGATAAAGTGCTGGAATGGATCGGAGAAAGTATTATTTTATATAAAGAAGAAAAATTTCAACGCCTCCCTCGAATTATGGTGCTGGTAGGACCTACAGGAGTTGGCAAGACCACAACGATTGCTAAATTAGCCGCTATTTATGGAATTGGGAATTCCGGGCGGCGTCCTATTTCAGTGCGGATGATTACTATCGACGCCTTCAGGATCGGCGCTAAAGAGCAGATAAACGCTTACGGCAGTATTATGGCGTTGCCGGTTTCTTATGTGGAAGATTATGACGATATGAAAAAAACTATAGCTCAGTATTCAGAAGGCACTGATTTGATGCTGATTGATACTATTGGCAAAAGTCCGCGAGATTCGGTGAATCTAGGGCAGATGAAGCAGTTGCTGGATGCCTGCGGAACTCAGGCAGAGCTGTACCTCGCGGTAGCGGCGACTACTAAATTAAGCGATCTTAAAGAAATAATACGGCAATTTGAGCCTTTTAATTATCGGTCTGTGATTATTACAAAGCTGGATGAGACGATACGGGTAGGGAATGTGATCAGTGCGCTTTCTGATTTGGGAAAATCCGTCTCGTATATCACCGATGGGCAGAAGGTTCCTGCTAATATACAAAAAGCTACAATAGTTCGGTTTCTTATCAATATTGAAGGGTTTCAGGTCAACAGGGCAAAAATTGAAGCCCGATTCCCCACAGATGAAGCCGAACAAATACAATGGAGATAGATTATGGCAATAGAAGACCAGGCTGAAATATTACGGGAAATGATGCGTAAAAAGAATAGCGCCGAAAGACCGGTACTGGTTACTCCTAAGGAGACGAAAAAAGCCCGGATCATAACGGTTACCAGCGGTAAGGGCGGCGTTGGAAAGACTAATATCTCGGTAAATATGGCTTTAGCTTATGTCCGGCTTGGAAAAAAAGTAGTGGTTATGGATGCGGATTTGGGACTTGCCAATGTAAACGTTATACTCGGTATTATTCCTAAATTTACCTTGTATCATGTGATGCATAAAAATAAAACCATGAAAGAAATTCTCGTGGAAACTGAGTATGGTATTTCCATTGTGGCTGGCGCTTCAGGGCTTTCCAAAATCGCCAATCTGACTGAAGATGAACGGCAGAATTTAATCAATGAACTGGATTCGCTTTCTGATGTGGATATTATTATTATTGATACCAGCGCGGGGGTTTCCAGTAATGTAATTGATTTTATCGTTGCCGCGGACGATGCGGTGATCATCACTACTCCAGAACCTACGGCTATTACCGACGCTTACGGCATCATTAAGATAATCGCTACTGAATTCGGCAGTCTTAACTTGGGACTAAAACTGGTAGTGAATCGGGTAAAAAGCGTTACCGAGGCGAAAAGAGTAGCTGACCGAATGACTAATATCGCGGGGCAGTTTTTGAATCTCAAGGTAGATTATTTGGGATTTATTTATGACGATACGGTGGTTGCCCAAGGCGTGTTGCGGCAGAGACCTTTTATGACCATAGACCCCAAGAGCAAGGCATCCCTGTGTGTCCAACACATTGCGGATCGTATGGAAAAAACTGAAGTCGTCCGAGACCGAGAAGGCGGCGGTTTTACCGCTATGATCCGGCGGCTTTTTGGTCGGGCTTAAGTTCGGCGGCTTGAGAGAGGATAACCGGAATGTTCAGTATAAAAGCAAGCGGTATTTCCGCGGGAATTGCGTTCCTCTTATCTCTGCTGATAGGATTTATCAGCGGAGGCAGTTTTTTTATCGTTTTCCTGCGAGCCGGCGCGTGCGGCGCAGTTTTTTTTCTCTTGATTGCGGGACTGTATATGATTGCCCATAAGTTTATCCCTGAATTGTTTCAAGCAGTACAGGACGAGGAAACCAAAAATGAGAACGCCCCAGGATCGCATGTGGATATTTCAGTACAGGACGAGGAAACCCAAGGAGCCCCTGAGACCGCCGCCCCCCCGCCGGAACAGGAGCCGCCAAAGGAAAGCAAACCTCTGGTAAAAGATCCTGATACGGCTTTTAAGGAGGCTGTAGCGGCGGCATTGAATCCTCAAGAACTTCCCTCAGAAGCCGGTGCGGGTCTAGATCAGAACCATGAAAAAGAGTATACTCAAGAAGAAAAGGCAACGGAAGCGCCTGTTGAGGCTGGAGTTGAGGCGGTGCCGCCGGAATCCCAGCCTCAGCCCCAACAGGAATCGGCTGCGCCTACAGTCCCAGAGATTACGGTGGCGCCGGCGGCGTCCCAATCGCAGGAACCAGAGTTAGACCCTTGGGAGGAGATTTCCCCTCCTCCGGCGGAGGGTGAGCATAAGCCTAAATTGTCTATACCGGCAAAGGCGCAGAGTAGTAATAGCGGGGCGCAAGAGAATAAATCTCAAATGGATCCTAAAAAATTGGACCCAAAACAGATGGCGTCTACGATACAAAACATGTTAAGACAAGAATAAGAGGATGAGATATGGGGAATGTCCCCCTGGAGCAAAGAACAGAAGAAGAGCTTTGGCTGGCATACCGCCAAAACAGAGATTCAAAAATCCGGGAAACTTTTATAAAGCAATATGCCCCTTTAGTCAAGTATGTGGCTGGTAAAGTCGCAATCGGTATGCCTCATAACGTAGAATTTGACGATCTGGTAGGGTATGGCGTTTTTGGTCTCTTAGACGCTATTGATAAATTTGATCCTGACAAAGGGGTTAAGTTCAAAACCTATGCGGTTACCCGAATTCGAGGCGCTATCTTTGATGAGCTTCGTTCTATAGATTGGGTGCCTCGGTCAGTACGGCAGAAAACCAGAGAGGTTGAGGAAGCTATCGGCTCTCTTGAAGCCCAGCTTGGGCGAACCGCCAGCGAGCAGGAAATCGCTGAACATCTGCGTATGGACGGCGACGAGTACCAGAAAACCATGATGAAAATATCCGGTACTGCTATACTTTCTCTCAACGATGTATGGTTTTCCGGCGATGAAAATGATAAAGTTTCTATAGGGGACAGTATTGAATCCCCGGTAAGTTTGAATCCTGATGTTATTGTAGAGAAAGATGAAATCCGTCGAGTCATTGTGGAACATATCAATGAACTGCCGGATAAAGAAAAAAAGATTTTGGTACTGTATTACTATGAGGATCTGACCTTAAAAGAGATAGGTCAAGTATTAGAAGTAACCGAGTCGCGAGTGTCCCAGTTGCATACCAAGGCAATAAGCAGGCTCCGGTCGAAATTGACGAATATTCGTAAGGGAATCGTATAGGTGTTTATATGGTTGATTTTGTCCAGCTTCAGAATTTAATGAAGGAGCAGCTAGACGCGGATAGGGCTATACGCACGGTAGATGTGGAAGGTTCTAGTCTGGACGACGCGGTTGCTGAAGCGGCGGTAATGCTCAATCTGCCTTTAGGCCGGATAGAATATGAAATTGTGGAACGAGGATTCCCCGGTTTTTTAGGAACCGGTAAAAAAGTCTGGAAAATCAAAGCCTATGGACGGCTTGTTACTAAAAAGTTAGCCGATATTCTGGTTGCCGCAAAAGCCGAAGCTGAAGCGGAAGTCGAAGTTATTAAAGATAAAGACGGCGATGTTTTTGTTCTGTTGAACGACGACGGCGCTAATCTCAAAGTCATAGCCCCGAAAGGCGCAGGGAAAAAGATTACCGAAGCTGACGCTATGAAAGCCTTGCAAGCCAGAGACGCTATGGATATCGACGTAAATCTGGTGCGTATGGTAGTCAAAGAGGCGAAAGGCATCTATATCCGAGTCGCTGACTTTAACCGTAAATACTCTAATGACAGTATAGCGTCGGTAAATATTACCGATCAGGACATGAAGGCGTTTATTTCAGTGATGCCTCCGGGCATTGGGGGAGCGGATATGGGGGTTGAGACTATTATTCAGCTTTTGAAGGATAATAAGGTAGTTCACGGCATCAAACAAGATTTTTTGCAGGACTTTGTAGACCGTCCTGCCTACAAAATGCCGGTTTTAGTGGCTGAAGGAACCCCTCCGACTAACGGCAGAAACGCCTATATACACTATAATTTTAAAACCGATCCGGGCAGACCTCAGCTCAAAACCGGAAGCGATGGAAGAGTTGATTTCAAAGAGAGCAATACCATTCAGAACGTGGTTAAAGATCAGCCTTTGGGAAAGAAGGTGCCTGCTGAAGAGGGAGTTATGGGAAAAACCGTAAAAGGCGAGTTCCTTCCCGCTAAAAATGGTCAAGACTTGGATCTTACCCAGTTAATTGGCAATAACGTCCGGATCGGAGAAGATAAGGTTACGATTCTTGCGAGTTCCGCAGGGCAGGTGGTTCTTGCGGGGAACAAGATCAACGTAGAGCCAATATACACGGTCCAGGGCAATGTGAATCTTAAAACCGGCAACATAACCTTTTTGGGATCCGTTATTGTTACCGGCAATGTGGAAGACGGGTTTTCCGTTAAAGCCACCGGAAACATTGAGATTAAAGGGACCGTTGAAAAGGCGGAGATCGAAGCCGAAGGAAATATTGTCATCCTGAAAGGGGTCAGCGGTAAAAACATGGGTACCATAAAGTCTGGAAAATCCGTATACGCTCGGTTTATTGAAAACGCCAAAATCGAAGCCGGAAACATGGTGATCGTTACCGAAGGCATCATCAATTCTCAGGTAGACGCATACAAGCGCATAGTTTGTCAGGGCAAGCGGGCCCGGATCGTCGGCGGCCGCTACCGGGCTTCTGAAGAGATTAACGCTAAAACCATCGGCAGCGCCGCAAGCAATACCGAAACCCTTTGTGAAGTCGGTATAGACCCAGCCAGCAAGAAACAGCTTGACGAGCTTTTTGAAAGAAAAACGGTTGTTGAAAAAAACCTTGAAGAAGCTAAACTGAACTTCCAAACCCTCAACAACATCCTCCAGCAGCGCAAATCCCTGCCTGAAGACAAGGAAGTGCAGATGCAGCAGGTAATGGAGCAGCATAAAGCATTGACCCTTGATTTGAAACAGGTCCGGGAAGAGATAGACCGAATACAGGAAACGTTGAGCGCTATCAAAACTCGCGGACGGGTTTCGGTATCAGATAAAATCTATCCGGGAGTTAAAGTGATCATTCGGGATCAGATGGAAGATGTAAAAGTTGAGTATAAAGCCACAACCTTTATACTGGAAAATGATCTCATCAAGGGGGTTAAATACGAAGAGCCTGACGAAGAGGCGAAACGTCCGCCCCCGGAAATCGGTTAAATCCGAAAAAAAATAAAAGGAGGCGTTTATGGCTATACAACCGCTTGATCTGCAGACCTTATTCACCCAGCTTGATAAGGTGGGGAAGCTGCAGGCTGCTCAAAAAGATGGGCTGGCTATTCAGCAGTCTCTGCAAAATGTGCAGATTCAGAAAAAAACAGAAGAGCAGGTACATTCTGTTGAAGAACCTAAACAGACTGGAGATGGAGCGGAAGCCGTCAATGACCGAAACGCCCGCAAAAAATCTGGAGGCCAATCCCAGAATAAGGGAGAAACCGGAAAAAAAGAAGCGCCGGCTCAGGAGCAGTCCAAGAGCGCCGGCATTTTCCGAGACCCCAGTTTAGGAAAAAATATTGATATAAGCGGTTAATAGTTCTATAGTAAAAACTAAGGGGTTTATATGGATTGGTCTATTATGTTTTCAGGGACAAGCCTTATACTATGCGGGTTATTTTTTTTCTATTTTAGAGGATATCTCCGCCGCAGAACCGGATCAGAGCGGCTCTTATCGGAATTCCGGGAAGAAGTATACAAATTGATTGCTGAAATTGACGCCGCCACTGATAAGGACGCACTGCTGGTGGAAGAACGGATAAAAACCCTCAGAAGCATCTTGGAAGACGTAGATAAGCGCATCGGCGTACATATTCGGGAGATAGACCGCCGGCGTTTTCAGGAAGAAGCCTATGCGGAACTCGGCAGAAAACGGAGTATTATTGGTTCTTTTTCTGGGACCGTTCCCTCCAAAACCCCTAAAGTGGTTGAACTGTTTCCTGATATTCCCCCCAAAAATCCTGAACTCGTTGTTTTTCCTGAAAAATCTGAGGGTTCCGGGTCGGCGGACATGATTCAGGAGCCGCCGCCTTTGGAAAAGCCGAATCCCCCTCCGAAACTCCCGCATATTGTGGTTCCTGAACAGCAGCTCCAGCCTAAACCTCCTCCTTTGAGGGAACAAATCGTTGAATTATCCCGGGCTGGTCTTGATCCTAGTTTGATAGCCCTCAGATTAGGAGTCGGCGTCGCCGAAGTTGAAACCGTTCTTGCGATTGCGAAGGAATTATAATCCCTATTGTTTTTCATTAAATTGTGTTAGGATAACCGGTATGAGACTATTTTGCCTCCTCTGGACGCCTTTATTGTATCTTCTGTGGTCTTCGCTCAGGCCGGAACGTACCGTTTCAGGGGTCGCCGGTATTTTATCCCTCACCTTGGGGAGCATCGCAGGCTTAATAGCGTTTTTCTTGGGGGCGTTGGTAGACCCCGGAGGATTTGGATTGTCCCGCTGGATAAGCGGCTTTGTTGATATTGTCAGCGTACCGGTTTTGCTTCCCTTTATCGTATTTTTGATCCTTCTTCCGTTTAAGAGAACAAAAGATTTCGCTGGTTTCGCGCTGCTCTGGCTTATCCCGGATATAAGTATCCGACTGGTGAATTGGAGCGTCCAGAACAATCCGCTGTTCCTCGTAGTGGTGCCGCTTTTGAGAAGCGGCATAGCCTTGGGCATAGGGTTCTGCATCAGCCTTATCGCGGTGAAGAAAGTTCTTACGGTTATCCTGGGAATTGTGGGAATCTTCGCCTTGCCTCTTGCCGGAGCTACCTGCTACTGGGCTTTTTTTTCCCATCAGACTGGTTGGGGATATATATGTTTCGCTATTACCTTGATTCCTGGGCTTGCCTGGCTCAGCTCTCTCTTCTTTGCCGAGAAAAATTCTCTCTGAGCTACCAATATCCTGAAACCTAAGAATTCGTAATTAAAGATTGATAATGATAAAAACACTGTTGAAAAAGAACATAATGTGATATATTTTAAAAATATATGATACAACACGATAAAGAGGGTACAAAACATGAAACGAATTCTTATGATCTTAGGGGTCTGCGCCGGAATTAGCGGCTCTTTATGGGCGGAAATACGATTTGATCTTGGGCTGGACCTGCTTTTTAACCAATCTTCTCGAAATATAGAAGACGATCAGGTTTTACTTAACGGGAACTTTGCCTTTGTACCTGAACTAGGTTTGTATGCCCAATTCAATATTGGTCCGGTCCATACTGGTTTGGGGCTTAGAGGGTTTTCCTATCTTATCGCGTACACGAGCCTGTGGCCCTCGGTATATATCGAGGTGAATGTTTCTAAAGTTACGTTTCATGCGGGGGTAGGGGGCTATGTATACGGTATACTTGATCTTTTCGGCGGCGGCGTGGAGATCGCGGGGGGCGGCGAAGTCCGCACTTATTCAGCGGCTCAGGTACGGTTAAACAAAACCCTTATCCCTGAAGTTTCAGTCTGGTTCCGATTCGGGAGATTTTCCAGAATCGGCGGCGGCTGGGTAACTATCATCTCCCTTGAAGAAGGAGGGCAAAACCTTTTCGGACTAGACCCCCGGTTTTATACGGCTCTGAAATGGAGTTTCCCCAGCGAGGGCAGACGCCTCAATACAGAGGGCAAACAGCGATTTTTTTAATCCTTTTTTTTCATCGAGATAAGCGCTTTGCCTTTCCCGCAGGCTGGCGTTTCCGGGATCAAGCCCTAACTAGTCCCGGAATTTTTTCATCTCTCCCAATAAAAGCAAGTTTTTTCCTTATTATTGAAATAACTTGACATAAATAAAGAAAATTATCAATAATAAAACTGTCTATGAAACTTAAATTTAAACTAACGATAATAATTGTAACCATGATGTTTGTAGTAATAGCGGGAATTTCGTTTATGCTTCTTAAACGGGCTGTTGATCTTGAAACTAAATCAGGTTATGAAATTATCCAGAACGCAACTGGTCTGTACGCCACAGACATCCAGCGGCGATATAGAGTGTATTATGATACGGTTAAAGCCATGGCGGAAATTATGAATAGTTATGAAGAAGTTGACGTCTCTATGCGGCGGTTTATGTACAGCGAAAATCTCAAAGCCATTGCCGCGTCAAATCCAAGGTTTGTGCGGATTTATACTGTGTGGAAACCGGGACTCCTTGATGCCAGAGATGAGGAATTAGCCGACACTCCGGGGACCGACGCTACCGGAAACTTTATCCCCTGTTATACCCGTGAAACCGGCTCAGTAGTCTTACAGCCTTTTAAAAGCGCCCAAAACCTGATCAGCAGGATGCCGAATCTTCCAGTCATTGGAAATCCCCAGCCCCGTATCGTTGGAGGGCGTAACACCTATACCACCGATATACTGTATCCTATTCTTATAGGGGATGATCCCAATAAACTCGTGGGAATCGTGGGAATTAGTCTCGATCTTGAATATACCCAGGAACTCATCACGGGAATCCGTCTCTACGAAGGCACCGGCTATGCGGCATTGTGCAGTAATGACGGAACTATCGTAGCTCATGGAAAAAACTCTGAACGAATCGGCGGGAAATTTCAGCAGACTTCCGGTTCTTCTCTAGGGGAAGAAGAGATTAGAACCTTTGAAAAAGCATTGAAAACCGGTGAGCCTATTACGATTATCGTAGGAAACCGTATCCTCCAAGCCTATCCCTTTCACATAGGCGACAGCGTAACCCCTTGGATGCTCATAGCCGATGTGGATATTCGGGAAGTCCTAGACTCGGTGTACGACATGATCGGCTACACCGCGATTATCGCGGTAGTTGTTTTGGTCATTGCCGGAGGGGTAAGTTTTTTTGTCGCCCACCGGATTGCGGATCCTATTGTTGACGTGTCCCTGACCTTGAAAGATATTTCTGAAGGCGAAGGAGACCTGACTCATCATATTAGGGTTCCCTCTCACGACGAAATCGGGGATCTCGGGAATTACTTTAATCATACCTTAGAAAAAATTAAAACCGTTGTGATTACTATTAAAAATCAGTCTGAAACCCTCTCAAATATTGGCTATGAATTGTCGTCTCACATGATTGAAACCGCCGCGGCGGTAAACCAAATCACTTCTAATATGCAGAGCATTAAAGGACAGGTCATAAATCAGTCTGCAAGCGTCAGTGAAACTCACGCAACCATAGAACAGATTGTCGCCAATATCGACAAACTCGATGATCAGATTGACCGCCAGACCGAGAGCGTTGCTCAGTCTTCGTCAGCTATTGAAGAGATGTTGGCAAATATTCAGTCTGTGACTAGGACTCTGGGTAAAAATACCGATAATGTTAAAGAGTTAGCCGAAGCCTCTGAGGTGGGACGGTCAGGGCTTCAGGAAGTCGCTGCGGATATTCAAGAGATAGAGCGGGAATCCGCGGGGCTTTTGGAGATCAACGCGGTCATGGAAAACATCGCCAGCCAGACGAATCTGCTCTCGATGAACGCCGCCATCGAAGCGGCTCACGCCGGAGAAGCCGGCAAGGGCTTTGCGGTGGTTGCCGACGAGATCCGCAAACTCGCGGAGTCCTCTGGAGAACAGTCAAAAACTATAGCTGAGGTGCTTAAAAAGATCAAAGATTCAATTGATAAGATCACCCGCTCTACCGAAGCGGTGTTGAGCAAGTTTGAAGCTATTGATTCAGGGGTACGGCAGGTATTAGATCAGGAGGAGGAGATTCAAAACGCTATGGAAGAACAGGGCGTTGGAAGCCGGCAGATCTTGGAAGCCATAGGTAAATTGAATGAAATCACCCAATTAGTAAAAAACGGCTCTGTAGAGATGCTTGAGGGAAGTCAACAGATTTTGAAAGAAAGTATGAATTTGGAGGTAGTAACTCATGAAATAGCCAACGGCATATCTGAAATGTTCATTGGCACGTCCCAAATTAATGTTGCGGTAAACCAGGTAAATGTCTTGACCGGCGGCAACAAGGATAATATTGACGTATTAGTACGAGAGGTCGCCCGGTTCAAAGTTGAATGATCTTACATCAGGGATTAGGCGGAAGGAGACAATATGAAATTAAAATTTAGACTAACCCTCATTATCACGATTCTTATGATCGTGGTAGTAAGCGTTATTTCATTGGTATTGTTACTGCGGTCGGTGAATAATCAGATTGAAGCCGCTTACAACAATATGCAGAATACAACCGGCTTGTATGCGAAGGATTTACAGGGACGTTACGGAGTGTATTATGGAGTTGTCAAAGCCTTGGCGGAAATTATGAACAGTTATGAAGGAGTCGAACCCGAAGATCGTCGAACCCAGTACAACGACGCTATGCTGGGAATCATGGAATCGAATCCTAACTTTGTCGGCATCTACACCCTATGGAAGCCCGGCGTTATAGACGGTAATGATGCGGCTTTTGCTAATACCCTCGGTACCGATCAGACCGGAAACTATATTTCGTTTTACACCAGAGAATCTGGAAGTCTCAGACTTGAAGCGTATCAGAACTATCAGAGTATCATCAACTCCCTGTCTAATACGCCGGTTATCACCAAGCTGGTTCCTCGGGTTGTGTCAAACCGCAACACCTTCACGATTGATATTCAGTATCCTATCACCTCTGAACGGTCCAAGGGGATCGTCGGGACTGTCGGGATTATTGTTGATATGGCTCCTTCTCAGGAAGTAATAAACGGGCTGAAACCCTACAATGCAGGGGAAGCGCTATTGATAGCTCATGACGGCACCATAGCGGCTCATGGAAAAGATAACACTCAGCGGGGCAAAAAGTTTCAGCAAGTCGAGATCGATATGGTCGGTTCCGAAGGCATCAAAAATTTTGAAAACGCCTTGCAAACCGGATCTCCTTTTTTGGTCAGGTATAAATCGACGATTACTCAGGGTTATCCTTTTTATGTGGGAGATACCAAGACTCCTTGGCTTTTGGTAACGGATGTTGACGTAAACGTCGTGCTAGGTCCGGTATATGGACTGATCCTGTTTGCCTGTATCTTTGCGTTCTCTGCGTTTGCCGCTACAGTGATACTGGTATATCTAACGATTAGCCGAGCGGTTAAGCCCATTATCGACGTATCCCTTACACTCAAGGATATTTCTGAAGGCGAGGGAGACCTTACTAAGCAGATTGAGGTGAAGTCTAATGACGAAGTAGGAGATTTGGGGCAGTATTTCAATCTTACCTTGGAAAAGATTAAAAATCTGGTGATTATCATTAAAAAGCAGGCAGGAACCCTCTTTGATATTGGGTATGAACTGTCTTCTAACATGACCGAGACCGCCTCGGCGGTTAATCAGATTACCGCTAATGTCCAAAACATTAAAAACCGCGTGATCAACCAGTCCGCAAGCGTAACCGAAACGAATGCGACCATAGAACAGATTGTCTCCAATATTCACAAACTCAACGAACACATTGATGAGCAGTCTGAAAGCGTCGAACAGTCTTCGTCCGCAATCGAACAGATGTTGGTGAATATTCAGTCTGTAACCCAGACTTTAGTTAAAAATGCAAACAACGTCCAGACCTTGGCTGAGGCCTCTGAGGTGGGACGGTCAGGGCTTCAGGAAGTCGCCGGGGATATTCAGGAGATAGCCAAAGAATCCGCGGGGCTTTTGGAGATTAACGCGGTCATGGAAAACATCGCCAGCCAGACGAATCTGCTCTCAATGAACGCCGCCATCGAAGCGGCTCATGCCGGAGAAGTCGGCAAGGGCTTTGCGGTAGTTGCCGACGAGATCCGCAAACTCGCGGAATCTTCCAGCGAACAGTCTAAGACCATAGCCACGGTTCTCAAGAAAATCAAAGAATCCATTGATAAGATCACGGTTTCCACCAACGAGGTACTGAACAAGTTTGAAGCCATAGATTCAGGAGTGCGGAACGTGCTGGATCAGGAAGAGCATGTCCGAAACGCTATGGAAGAGCAGGGCATTGGGAGCAAGCAGATTCTGGAAGCTATCAGTAAACTCAATGGGATCACCAATGTCGTGAAGCACGGTTCTATGGAAATGCTCGAAGGAAGCCAGCAAATTTTGAAAGAAAGCCGTAATTTGGAGCATGTAACCCAAGAAATCGCCAACGGTATTTCCGAAATGTCCGGCGGCGCGGCTCAAATCAATGTCGCCGTGAATCGAGTAAATACCATAAGCGGGCAAAATAAAGAAAATATTGATATTCTTGTGCAGGAAGTCTCACGGTTTAAGGTTGAATAGGGGTAATAATTCTTTGGGAAGGGTAAAATTATACTTTCCTAAAGAATATACCAAAATCTTTTTAAATTCTTTCCATTTTTTTTATTTTTTTCTCATTGAAACGCCGAAATATTGTTTTAGAGTCGTTTTATATTTATTATCTATAAAATACTAAATTCTGGATAAACTTTTGATTAAGGAGGTTTACAATTATATGAAGCTGAAATACAGATTGACTTTGATTATTGTTTGTTTAATGATTGTAGTGGTAGCGACTATTTCTATTGTGCTTCTATCAAGAGCGGTTGAGTTCCAAACTGAATCGGCTTATCAGAATATGGAAAACGCCGCCGCTGTTTTTGCTAAAGAGCTGAAAAGCGGCTATGTTCTATATTATGGAACTGTTAAGTCCATAGCTGAAGTGATGAACAGTTATGAGGATTTCGCTCCTGAAATGCGGCGCCATCTCTACGCTGAAACGATGCGGGGAATTACCGAATCAAATCCTCGGTATATCGGAATCTACACTGTGTGGAGACCCGGGGTTATAGACGGCAATGACGAGGCTTTTGTTAATACTCCCGGCACGGATCATACAGGCAATTTTATTTCTTTCTATACTAGAGAATCGGGAACCTTAGAATTGAAAGCCTTTCCAGAGGCTCAACATTGGATTAATTCAATGCCTAACGCGCCGACCATGACTAATCCGGTAACTCGGACTGTAGGGAACCGCCAGGTTCTTACGGTAGATATATGCTACCCTATTATCTCGGAAAAGTCTAAAGCCATAGTGGGACTCGCGGGATTGCGGGTTGATCTTTCCTATACCCAAACCTTGGTGAACAGCATAAAACCTTATAGGGGGGCGGGACACGCCGCATTGTACGCCGCTGATGGACTTATCATAGCTCACGGAGAAGACCAGACCAGAATAGGCAGAAAATTTCAGGATGTCTCCCGCTCAAGCCTTGGAGAACAAGGGATCAGGACCTTTGAAGAGGCCCTCAAAACCGGACAGCCCGCATCGGTGCGGTATGGACCGAATATTGTAGCAGGGGTTCCTTTTTACGTCGGGGAAGCCAAAGAACCGCGCATGATGGTTGCGTACGTTGATATTCAAGTCGTGCTGCATCAAGTTTATACGCTGATTGAGTTTACTATTGCATTGGCAGTTGTTGCTTTTCTCGCTACAGTCCTGCTGGTATATCTGCTGATCAATAAGTCGGTTAAGCCCATCGTAGCCGTATCCCTTACGCTCAAGGATATTTCCGAAGGCGAAGGCGACCTGACCAAACAGATCGATGTACATTCTAACGACGAAGTAGGGGATCTGGGACGGTATTTCAATCTTACCCTGAGCAAGATCAAAGCCTTGGTGCTTACCATCAAACAGCAGGCAGGATCCCTTTCTAATATTGGATATGAACTGTCTTCCAACATGACTGAGACCGCCGCAGCGGTTAATCAGATTACCGCCAATATCCAAAACATTAAAACCCAGATTATGAATCAGTCCACCAGTGTAAGCCAAACAAACTCTACAATAGAACAAATCGTGGTGAGCATAAACAAACTCAATGAAAACATTGATATCCAATCAGACGACATAGCTCATTCTTCGTCCGCCATTGAACAGATGTTGGCGAGTATCAAAGCCGTAGGTCAGACTCTTGAGAAAAACACGGAAAACGTGAAACTTTTGGCTGACGCTTCTGAAGTAGGACGTACGGGTTTACAGGATGTTGCGGCAGATATTCAAGAGATAGAGCGGGAATCCGCGGGGCTTTTGGAAATCAATGCGGTCATGGAAAATATCGCCAGTCAAACGAATCTGCTTTCGATGAATGCCGCCATCGAAGCCGCCCACGCCGGAGAAGCCGGCAAGGGCTTTGCGGTGGTTGCCGACGAGATCCGCAAGCTTGCGGAATCTTCCAGCGAACAGTCCAAGACCATAGCCGGGGTTCTCAATAAGATCAAAGATTCGATAGACAAGATCACCAATTCCACCGAAGAGGTGCTGAACAAATTTGAAGCCATAGATGCAGGGGTTCGGGCGGTGCTGGATCAGGAGGAGCGTATCCGAAACGCTATGGAAGAACAGGGACTTGGGAGCAGGCAGATTCTCGAAGCCATCAGCAGACTGAATGAAATTACCGATGTTGTAAAAAACAGTTCTTTTGAAATGCTTGAGGGAAGCACCCAAATCTTGAATGAGAGTCGAAATCTTGAGCAAGTAACTCAGGAGATCGCCAACGGTATGTCTGAAATGTCCAGCGGTACGACTCAGATCAACGTCGCGGTAAACCGCGTGAACGTGATAAGCAGGGAGAATAAAGAAAACATTGACGTACTTGTCGAGGAAGTGTCCCGCTTCAAAGTTCAGTAAAACCATCTAAAAATCCTTCCCTCTTAAAAACAGCGCGTTTTTGGGAGGGAGATTGATTTCATAGTATTTTTGTCCATCTATTCAAATGAAATATCCATTGTTGCCCTGTTAATAGGGTATATCATAAAACCTATGATTGATCGAAAGTCTTTGATAAGCCGTCACAATCCGGTATATGAACATACTAAAACAGGGGATCCCCTCTCAGTAGGGAACGGCGGATTCTGCGTTACCGTTGATTTTACCGGACTGCAAAGTTTTCCTCAAACCTTATTTCCCTTGTGTACGATGTCTGATTGGGGCTGGCACGGGTATCCTGACGCGCCGCAAGATGATTCCCTCTTGCGGAAGACCTTCTACGATACCTATGGGCGAAAAGTAGGATATCCGACTGATGAAAGGGGACAGGAACGGCTTTTCAAAGGACTGCGGCAGAACCTTCATCGATTCAATCTGGGGAATGTCCGTCTTGGGCTTGACGGGGCAGAGCCTGAAGATTATGTCGGGGTCCGGCAGGAACTTTCTCTTTGGGAAGGGATTATTACGTCGGCTTTTACGGTTCAGGGAAAACCGGTACTGGTTCAGACCTTGGCGCACCCTGATAAAGACGCCCTCTGCGTCCGCATTGAATCGGATTCTGGGTTCAGACAAGAAAATAGAAAACTTCGAGTTCAGCTTTCCTTTCCCTACGGCAGTCACAAGAAAGGCGCCGGGGATTTCTCTCATCCTGCGGGGCATACGACAAGGGTTGAAAACTCAGGGAACAACGGTCTTGTTATCCGCCGGGTAATGGACAAAACCCGATACAGCGCGGCGGTCAGACTGGATACGGGTATGGATGCTCAATTTGACGGAGTTCATACGATTACCTTTACAGGAAAGGGTCCAAAACTGGAACTTTCGATCCGCTTTGCCCCTGAGCTTGAGGATTTGCCTGAAACCTTTGAACAAAGTAAAAACGCCTGCGCCGGGTTTTGGGAAACTTATTGGAATGAAGGGGCCGCGATTGATTTCAGCGAAGCCCTAGACCCCCGGTCCCAGGAATTGGAACGCCGGATTGTGCTTTCCCAGTATCTTTCGGCTATTCAGTGCCGGGGAAATCTGCCTCCTTCTGAGACCGGGCTTACCTGCAACAGCTGGTACGGCAAGTTTCATCTTGAAATGCACTATTGGCATTGCGGGTATTTTGGGTTGTGGAACCGAACAAAAGAACTGGAAAAAAGCCTGTCGTATTATGTGAAAATTCTGCCTACAGCTCGGAGTATCGCTGCGGAACAAGGCTATAAAGGAGCCCGGTGGCCTAAAATGTGCGATCCCACAGGCTATAACAGTCCTTCGTCTATTGGGGTGCTGCTTGTGTGGCAGCAGCCTCACCCTATCATGCTTGCGGAACTGTGTTACCGGCGTACTAAAAACAGGGATTTCCTTGTCCAATATCGGGATGTCGTCATAGAAAGCGCCGAGTTTATGGCAAGTTTTCTTCATATACAGGATAACGGCGGCGCGGTATTAGGACCCCCGGTTATTCCCGCTCAGGAACGATTCGATCCCCGGGAGGTTCTCAATCCGGGATTTGAAGTCGAATATTTCCGCTGGGGACTGAAGCAGGCTAACCTATGGCTTACCCGCCTTGGGGAGCCGCCTCGTCCTGACTTTGAGGATTCGGCGGAACGCTTGAGTAAGCCTCCAGTACACGAGGGAGTGTATATCGCCCATGAAGGGTGTAATCAAACCTTTACGGAGCCGGGTTTCCGCACAGATCATCCCTCTATGCTTGCCATGCTGGGTATGCTGCCGGGCAGGGGCATAGATCGAAGGGTCATGTCCCGCACTCTGGATCGGGTGCTTGCATCCTGGGATACGGAATCCCTGTGGGGTTGGGATTTTCCCCTGATGGCAATGACCGCAGTCCGGCTTGGACGGCTGGAGGATGGGATTAACCTGCTTTTAATGAATCTGGCGAAGAATACCTATCGCGCCAACGGGCATAACCCCCAAGGGGATCGGGAAGATTTACCCCTGTATCTTCCCGGAAACGGAGGGCTCTTGCTGGCGGTTGGGATGATGGCTGGCGGCTGGGACGATGATTCAGGGGCTTGCGGATTTCCAGCCAATAAAGACTGGACTATTAAGGCGGAAGGTTTTTGCCGGTATATATAGGCTTAGGTTACAAGGAGTTGATAACAACAGGATGAAACTTGAAGATATACAGATACGGGACCCCTTTGTGCTGCGGGATGAGGATAAATGGTATCTTTTCGGGTCAACGGATAAAGATATTTGGTACGGCGACGGTCTGGGTTTTGACGTTTATATCAGCGGCGAACCGGCTGAACAGGTTCCGCGAGAGTTTTCCGGTCCTGTTCCGGCGTTCCGTCCTCCCCCGGGCTTTTGGTCTTCCAAAAATTTTTGGGCCCCCGAAGTGTATCGGTATTATGACGAATACTATATGTTCGCTACCTTTAAAGCCAATGAAAACGCCTATCATGGAAGACGGGGAACCGCGGTCCTCAAAGCCTCAGCCCTTCCCGGTCCTTTTGAGCCTTGGAGCGACGGTCCTGTGACCCCTGCGTTCTGGGAATGTCTTGACGGAACTCTTTATATTGATCCCGCCCTTAACCCCTGGATGGTCTTCTGCCATGAGTGGAAACAAATCGGGAACGGCGAAATCTGCGCCCTCCCCCTGACCAAAGACCTCCGTGAAGCCGCAGGAGATCCCCTGGTCCTGTTCCGGGGGGCGGACGCTCCCTGGACCCGTTCCCTCAAAGGACAGCCTAAAGGCTCGTATGTCACTGACGGTCCCTTTCTCTACACCGAGACCCCAGGGGCCCTGACGATGCTGTGGTCTTCTTTCACCGA
>JAITHD010000044.1 GCA_031280155.1 Treponema sp.
AAGTAAATATACATGTTTTCCTCCTAACGCTTATTTATAAAAAGCCGGTTATAGAAACCGTCCATTTTCCTAACTCTATGATAGGCGTGAAAGCGCCGCCTGAATGTATTCCGCCATGACTTATATGAATCATGAATATCGCGGTATGTTATTTTCCCACCGTGGTCCATAAACCTTTTCATCCCGCGAAGCCGTCTTATCATTCTTATGGTTGACGCGCGGCATGGAAGGCATACAATCTTTCCGTTTTCGCCGAGGGAATAACGCCCTTTCAAAAACAGCAGTCCTTGACCAAGGGAGGTTATTCTTGTTTTTTTGGCGTTTACCCTTAACGCTATTTTTTCAAGTCTTTTGGTAATCTCGCAAAGGCAGTGTTTAAGATAACTTTTGCTTTCATGTATCAAATAGATATCATCCATGTATCGGCCATAATACTTTATACGCAGTTTTTCTTTTACAAAATGGTCTATATCCGAGGGATAAAAAACAGCGCAAATCTGTGAAATCTGGCTGCCCAATCCAAGGGAGATGCCGCCGCCGAAAACAGAGATGAAATCCCGCAGCAGTTTGAGGACGAGGGGGTCATGGATATAACGCTTAACTTTGTCAAGCAGGATATCATGCCGGATGCTGTCAAAATACTTTGAGATATCCAAAGAGAGGACATATCCTTTATTTGAGTTCCCGTTTGTCCGGTAAAACCGCGCCAGATGGCGCTTTAACCTTCGCAGCGCGAAATGGACGCCTTTGTCTTTCAATGACGCCGCGTTATCATAAATGAGGGAACGCGAAAGAATCGGGACAAGAACCTCATCGCAGAGGGCTTTTTGAATAATCCTCTCGGAAATATGGATGCTCTTGATATGCCTTGTTTTACCCCGTTCATGTATGTCAAATTCCACAAAACCGCCGGAAACGCGCTCACCGTCAATGAGCTTCCGGACGGTTTGCTTGATGTTCAAAAGCCACCTCGCCTCATACCGCTGTACCGATTCTTTCCACGACACATTGAGCCTTGATTTTCTAAAGGCATTGGCAAGATTATTCGGGTCTATGATTCGGGAGAAATCGTCATGCCGAAGACTTTTCTCCCGGCGCTTTGCCTCCCGGCTTTCAACGCGCCTTGAGTACCTGGCTTGTTTTCTTTCAGCGCTGTTCATGCTTTTTGTAGAAAAACGTCTTGCGCGGTACAAATAAACCCCAGGGCGCATGGGAAAATACCGCGTAATCCCAGGAGCATGAAAAGAGGCCGCCTTTC
Source organism: Treponema sp. (assembly GCA_031280155.1). Taxonomy (GTDB): domain Bacteria; phylum Spirochaetota; class Spirochaetia; order Treponematales; family Breznakiellaceae; genus JAITHW01. The sequence continues at coordinate 1,259 of JAITHD010000044.1, forward strand.
CTCCCCATGCAAGAAGCGTAACACTCCGGGATGTCAAGACTACTATTCGCAAGACCGCCCTTATAAAGAGAGCTTGCCAGACCCCGCCTCCTTCCGCGAGAGGACAGATCGGATTAATAATCCTACACATAGCCTGTCTTCACAAAATCAGGGGGACACCCCCAGCACGTTAGTGGCGTTGTTATTGTTGGCCGTGCCGCCCGTGTTGACATTGCAGAAATTGCTCGTGTTGGCGGCATTCGGAGACCCCTCCCACCAGGACGCGGCCGAGGAACTATACAGACAGGGCCTGTTTATTTTTCTACTTTCCTCCTTTTTGGTTTATTTTTTGCATTAGTTTATTGCCTGATTTTCTCCAGCCTTTTAACAGCTGAATTTCAAACTCAATCGTGTCCGCGTAAGGCAAAAACTTTTCGAGTTTTACCGGCAGAATATCCGCGCAAAACTGTATTTCCTGCAAAAGCTGTTCGCAGTTTACGATAGCCATATCCTGATAGTGCCGCCGTAATCGTAATTCATCCGCGCAGGTAGGATATATGGTGTTCCCCGCCGTAATGTTTGCTATAAGATCACGCAAGATCCTGACAATGTTATCCCGCAGGGACGTGATAATCCAAGACGGATATTCCTCAATTATGGTAACCTCAAGATTTTCCTCGGTTCTGACTTTCCTGATTTTATCCCGTACTCCGAAGTCGCGCAGAAGCATCTTGATAATCTCTTCGCGCAGCTTCCTGGCGTTATGATAAAATTCCATCTTGGATAGTCCGCGTTTGCCTTTTGGTACACTCACTTTCTTTCTCCTTCCCCCGCCCCATAAAGGGGCGGGAGCGTAAGATTAACAGAGGCAGAAGCAGGGGGACACCCCCAGCACGGTGCTGGCGCTGGTAAGGTTGGCCGTGCCGGCCGTGTAGACATCGCAGAAAAAGCTCGTGCTGGCGGCATACGGAGACCCCTCCCACCAGGACAGGGGCGAGCCGTTGTATTTTTTCACCTTGTTTACCCCTTCCGCGTAAATGGGGACCTGGGGGAGTTCATTCTCGGTTGCCGAATCGCCGTAGGTATTCATGCCGAATACTTCTTTCTCCGTGAGGGGGAAAATCTTCGCGGTAAATAAAGACTTAGTCCAAGCGCCGTATTGGCCCGCGGTTACTTTGCGCTTGGTCTCCATGATCCACCCCTGCTGTTCGAGGCCCGTTAATCCCAGGGCTGTACGAAGACCCTGGAAAAACCCGCCCTCAAGGTACGTCTTATACGTTGTATCAGGCGCTGTTTTGGGATATCCCCCGTCATTGGTATTCGCGGACCGCATGGCCTTTGTTATGGGGATATTCTTAAACTCAAAAACGATGTGATTAAGCGGATTATCCTCGGTTTGGTAGGTATTAAACCCCGCGATGCGGATACGGAGATTCTGATAGGTGTCGTTCTTGACAATGGTTGCGGCGCCGTCATCAAGCTGGGACAGGTCAAGATACATCCCGATATTAAGACCGCTTAAAAATTCCGTTGAACTACCCTGGTTATTAAGGCGGGTATGAAGTTCCTCTATGGCCTCCGCGACGGTGCTTACCCCAAGAACGGTGAGCAGATTCTGTTCTGAAATAATGACATTGTTTCCCGGGCCTTGGGTACCGCCGCCGCCCTCGCGCCTTGAATACTGCAAGGTTTGCGTATCCCAAAAATAGGTCAGCCCGGTATTGTCGGCGATGTAGATGATGTTGGGCAGGCCGATTGCCGGGAAACTGGAAAGATAGGGGCAATGCAAAACATACTGTCCGTATTCGTTTACCCAATCGTAAATCAGGCTTGAATCTTCCGCGTAATACCCGCGGTCCGGCGTGGCGGTTATGGGAAACACGGCGGCGGCGGCATAATGCTCCGCGTATTTGTTTGTGTGCCACGTATAGAGCTTACCGGTATCGTCCGTTATGTAAAAGCGAGAGGGAATCCCTGATACCGGAAGGGAGGCGAAGGTCTGAAAATGCGTCTCATACCGTGACCTTGCGGAAGAGTATTGGTAGATGAGATTGTCCTGAAGCACGAGATAATAGCTGCCGTT
>JAITHD010000070.1 GCA_031280155.1 Treponema sp.
TGGCGGACGGCAGCACCCTGGAATACCCTGTTACTGAGCCGGTGGAGTTCCGCTGGAAGGATCGCAAGAAAAGCATGAACGCTCTGGTCATCCCAGACGCGGACGAAGTATTGTTTGGGTCCCTGTGCATGGAAGCCCTAGACCTCATGGCTGACCCGGTAGACGAACGCCTAAAAGGCCGCCACGGCGACAAGGCTGTCTATAAAGTGAAGTCAACTAAAAAATCCTTACGGATTTTTTGCGCCTTATATCCCCATGCCTAAAGGCAGGGGCTTTACGGCGCTTTTGGTAATATTAGAGAAGACTTTTACTGCCGCAAGGAGCGGATTTCCAGGAGGGCCCGATTGCGGACCCGAACCGGCTTGTCAGATCCGGCAAGGGCGATCAGTATGGACGCCCCAGTTCCCATTACCGGAGGACCGGAAAAGCGGCAGAGTCCGCCTACCGCAACCGCAATCGCAACTAGTACAGGTTCGTCTTTGATACGCCCCGGAGACAGGACCCCAAGAGAAAAGGCGGTCAACGCAAGCCCTTCAGGATCAACCCCGATTCGTCCAATCGCTTCGGCGGCTGCGGCTTTAACCAGGGGATCCGGCTCATTAGAAAAAAGGTCTACCAAAAAAGGTATAATCTCTTGAGACCCAAGACAGGATAAAAGCCGAATCGCCTCAATCCGTTGATTGAAGTGTACCGGAGGTCTTGCCATAGATACTCTGATGCTGTTCCGTAAACTTGCGGCTACTTCCATCAAATATACGATGAACTCTTTCTCCTGTTCACCGACCTGACCTTCTTCTAAGGCTTTGTTGATGCGAATAAACTGATTGTTCAATTCCCTTTCGCTGAACTGGTTGGTATAGTCTTTTTGCGAAGGAAAAGGTCTACCTAAATAGTAAGTCCCTTCTGGAAGGGGACCGTAAAGGGATTGACCTTGGGATACCGGAAGACTCCGGGCTTCAAGCCGGTAGGCATAGAGATTCCAATCATTGCCCCCGGAATAAAGCATCCCTTCGTCGCTGAAAATCGGAACCGCTGTAGCCCCGATGATCCGTATAAACCATAACCGCTGACCTTGTTCGGTAAAGCCCGCGGCTCCCGCCTTGGAAAGCATATAAACCCCTCGTTCATCATAGATTAGCGCGGCTTGATTGCCGTCTTCCCCGGACTCAACCGGAGTAATCCCGCTTCTGCTCTTCCAGAGAATCCTTCCCTCCTCAGCGGACAGGAGCAGGACTTCTCCATTTTTCAGGACAATCGCGGTTTTCCCGTTCCGGTTTGCCGCGCCTATGGGCTGGGACGGAAGAGGCGGAAGGGACGGATAATCTTGGGTATTATCCCCAATGATTTCAGCGGACCCGTTTTTATACAATACGAGAATAGGAATAGACGTTTTTTTTGATTCCCGATCTTTTTCATACTTAGGCGCTTCCTGCGCCGGAGGTTCCGCAAGGCTTACCATGAGCGCCGGGGTTTCAGGAAGCCGGGTTGTCTGGACATTGCCGAACTCGTTGATTTGCAGAACCTCGCCGTTATCCAAAGCCATGATAAATCCTCCCTGCCGGTCAGGACAGGGACTTACAGCAATAGGACGTTCCAGAAGCTTGTACCAGAGCAGATTTCCCGCGGTAGTGTAACAGGATATTTTTCTGTCTGTCGGCACAAAAAGCCGCCCGTCCCACCCAATCAGCACAGGCCCAGTCAAGGGATCCCCCAGATCGATCCGCCAGAGTTCTCGACCTATCCGATTAAGGGCGATGAAAACGCCGTTAGTCTTGCAGATATAGTTGGTTCCCTCTCTGGAACGGGTAATATAGGGGCTGAATTTTCCCTCAATCTCATAATTCCATAAAGCGTTTCCCTGCCGGGAATAGGCTTTAACGGATCCGCTTTCGCTCAAGACCACGACTGAACCGGCTTGAACCGAAGGCAGCCCAATAACCTCTCCGCCTATAGGCTGTTTCCAGACGGCTTTTCCCAGAGTTTGGGAGTATATTGTCCAGGGGAAGAGCAGCAGCACAAGGAAAAACCCAAACCGGCGCTGATTACGAAGCAGCGCACAAGGGCGGTCAAGGACGTGTCTATTCGCGGTTATTGTTCTTTTCTCATAGAACTTCGCTTTATGAGTATACATAATGGATTCCCTCTCTTTCAAAGAGCGCTAATGTTTCAATATGAGGAGTTTGAGGATAAAAATCGTATAATCTAAGGTCTGTCAAAGTATAGCCCCCTTTGGTCAATGCTCTCGCGTCCCGGGCAAGCGCCGACGGATCGCAGGACAGATATGCCAGCGCCGGAGGTCCCGCTTGGGCAAGCTGAGAACACAGCAGCGGTGAAAGCCCCTGCCGCGGCGGATCCGCTATTATAAAACCGTAAAGCATAGAGTCCTTTCCTGCAAGGGTTTTAACCCATTGATCTGTGGAAATTGGGGCATACTGAATTGCCTTAGACCGAACATTTTCACGAGCCAGGGTTAGGGCGGTCTTGTTCTGTTCTACCAAGGTTATCTTGGAAAAATGAGTTTGGAGAAATCCCGCGAAAACCCCTACCCCGCAGTACAGATCCGCCGCAGGAAGCTCAGGGTCTAGGGATTTTACAAATTCAAGAAGGTCTTGAATTACTTTTTCCAGCATACTCCCGTTGCTTTGAAAAAATACGCCTGGGTCCAGGAAGAACTCCCGATTGTGCAGTGAAACCGTTCCGCGACGCGTTCCGGCTTCGCTCAAAAAGGTCTGACCTCGAGCGTATACCGTGAACCGATCTTTTTCCAGGGGCAAGGCGAGCTGTTTTTCCCTCAAAGCAAGACGGATCCCGGGATCCGCAATCGGACAATCCGTGAGGGGAATAACCGCGTCTCCTTTCCGAGCCTTAAACCCCAGGGCAGACTGATCCTGCCGCGGACTCTGAATCCGATGGAACTGTACCCGATTTCGGTACTCAAAGGGCTGAGACCCATATACAGTGAGTTTCGGCAGTACAGACAAACCGCCGATACGAAGCAGTCTATCCTGTAGGACAGCGCTTTTTTCCGCGAGCTGGCAGGGGTAGTCAAGATGCTGCAAAGAACAGCCCCCGCAGACTCCATACTGGGGGCAGATCGGCGAAATCCGGTTTGGTCCGGGTTCTATAATTTCCAGCAGATCCGCTAATGCCCAGTTTTTACGGTCTTCCCGAATCCGTCCGATAATCACGTCTCCCGGAGCGGTATTATCTATAAAAACACGCTGCCCTTGATAGTGGAGAACTCCGGCGCCGCCGGTTCCGAGGCGCTCTACTGAAGCGGTAAAAATTTCACCAATTCTCATTGATTTGAAGTATAACACGATTGCAAGAACAATAATATAGAGAGTACAATAACGATATGGATGGAGTGAATAGACGAAAAAACACCGGCAAATCCAAAAAAACTGGTGAACGAAAAAGTTCTAACAAACCAAAGAGTTCTATTGAATCGACAAGTTCCGGTGAATGGCTATCCTCCGATGACGGACTAAAACTCTTTGTCAGGCATTGGATTCCCCAGGGTTCCCTTGGAGATAGATCAGATGCAAAACCTCGCGGGGTTTTACATATTGTACATGGCATGGCGGAACATTCTCTTAGGTATGAACGATTAGCCCAACGGTTGTGTACGGAAGGTATTGAAGTATGGGCTGCGGATCAGCGGGGGCATGGAAAAACCGCGGATCCCTTGATAAACGATCCGAGTTTAGGCGGACTTTTGGGACATTGCGCGGATACCCAAGGGATTGCCAAAGTAACCGCGGATATTAATCTGGTTACTCGAATGATTTACAAGACCTGCCCGGAGATTCCGATTTTTCTCTTAGGACATTCCTGGGGTTCTTTTCTATGTCAGAACTACATTGAAACCTATTTTGATCATCCTTTAGCCGGATGCATCCTGTCAGGCACCAGAGGTCCTGACGGCTTAAAGATCAGAGCAAACGTTCTTGTTATGAGACTGCTTACAGGACTGCAAGGAGTCCGCAGGAGATCGAGTCTTGCCAGAACTCTTGTAGAGGTTCCTTTTAATAAGCCCTTTAAGCCGAACCGAACTCCTTTTGACTGGCTTTCGCGGGACGAACAAGAAGTGGATGCGTATATGGAGGATCCCGCAAGCGGCATCCTCTGTTCCATAGGATTTTATCGGGATATGAGTCTTCTTTTGAATAAGATTCACCGACCGGAGATGATGGATATGATTAAGCGGAATCTGCCTATTTATGTGTTTGGCGGCAGCGCGGACCCGGTAGGGGATATGGGGGATAGTCCAATTGCGCTGGTGAATGGGTATCGTTCACTAGGAATCAAGGATCTGGAATTTGTGCTGTATCCTGACGCGCGGCATGAAACGCTGAATGAGACTAATCGGGAAGAAGTAACCGAGAATCTGGTAGCTTGGATACTCAAACATTGCGGCAGGGCTGCCCAATAGGGGAGAGCCGCAGCATGAATGTGAGTTTTAGGGTCGTCCTAAAGCGCCGTAGGCGCTCTGTATTCTACTTAATATGAGAGGCTTCTTTTGCGCATCCGTTATTCTACTGAAAAAAACGGAAAGCCCGTTAAAAAAGCGATAGTATATACTCAAGACGAACATGGTATTAATTTTTCAAATGTAGATACCGAAGCAGTGCATATTGTGGAGCGTTTGCGCTTTCATGGATATGAAACATATATCGTCGGCGGAGCGGTTCGGGATTTGATTTTGGGAAAAAAACCCAAAGATTTTGATATTGTCAGCGAAGCGGAGCCTGCTCAGATCAAAAAACTGTTCTATAACGCTCGGATTATAGGACACCGGTTCAGGCTGGTTCATGTATGCTTTGGGTCTAAAAAATTCGAGGTTTCAACATTCCGTTCTTTGAAAGACGGCTTGACTAGTAATACCTTTGGAACTATTGAAGAAGACGTATTGAGACGGGATTTTTCGATTAACGCCTTGTTTTACGATCCCCTTACTCAAGTAGTGGTTGATTATGTGAGAGGAATGGCGGATATACAAAACAAGCGTATCCGTCCCCTTATTCCGCTGTCCCGTATTTTTATTGACGATCCAGTACGGATGATTCGGGCGGTGAAATATGGAACTACTACAGGTTTTAAACTGACTTTTACTTTGAGATGGATGATTAAAAAACAGGCGTCTTTACTGCGTGAGGTTTCTCCGTCCCGGCTTACTGAGGAGATTTTTAAGATTATTCATTCTTCGCAAGCCGCGGAAATTGTGGAACGTCTTGAATCTCTTGGGCTGTATGCATACTTACAGCCCAGCGCTTCAGCATTACTAAAAGGAAAAAAAGATTTTTGGAAGCGGTATTTTCAGAGCCTTGAGGCGCTTAACCGGCAGAACTTCAAGGGACTGCAGGGGGAAACCCTGGCAGGGCTGATTCGGGATTATCTTGAAGAACAAAATATCCCTTGGAACGGAGATATTGAGAACTATAAAAATACCTTCATAACAGCCCGGCAGTTTATCCAGCCGATGAACCCTCCGCGGACAGAATTAGATATGGCGCTGCGCCTGATTTTTAAAGAACACGGTATCGTCATTAAGAAATCCCGCCTCATTGATAAGGCGAAACCATCCCTGAAGGAAGAAGCCGCCCCCTCAAAACCTCTTCCTAAAGGAACAGCCCCTTCCAAGGCTAAACCTAAAAAGCGCCGCCGCCGGATCCGTAAGGGTAAAGACCCAACGTGAAAGAGGCGGCTGAACTGGTTGTTAGCGAAGCCGTTTAATCAGATTATCTACCTGTTCGGTGTAGTGCCCCGGGGAAAGGGTTTTCGCTTGTTCCAACAGTTTTATGGCTTTACTGTTATCCCCTACAGCGACGGCGTTGATACCCAGGGCGTATGTAATCAGCGCCGGATCCCCGCCGTACTGTTGGGCATATTGGTAGTATTGTTCAGCCTGTACATAGTTCTTACTGTCATAAGCCAGCAGTCCCAGATAATAATAGGGTACATAGCTGGTAGGACGCTGCTGAACGGCTTGCAGGAACACGGTTTCCGCATTTCTGGTATCCTTAGCGTTATACGCCCGCTGTCCCTCGGTGACAAGCTCCATAAAGGTCTTCCGAGTAAGGAGATACGCTTTATAATCCCGATCAAGGGTAGGTACGTCAGTCCAGGTTCTGATATGATTATAGAGAATTTGAGAATTATCCTGCGCTGACAGAGAAGGGTCCATTAAAATAAAAGATTCGTACAAAAATCTGAGATAATCGTCTTTCCCGCTATCCTTTAAAAAAGAAATCAGCGCCCAAGAGACGCCCTGAAAATTATCAGGATAAGCGCCCTTATTATCGGCGAGCAATACGGCTTCCAATGAAGGGGCTTTATTGCCCAGACTCTTTATGATTTCAAGCCAATATAAATTTTCTTCATAGACTAAACCTCCAGAGCCGGCGGTTTTAGCGCCGGCTGGACTGGACGGACCAAGAGCCTCGTATTTAAGGGTGCTGAAATAGATAGCAAACCCGTCCATTAACCAAGACGGCGGAGATGAAATAAAAGCCCGCAGATATTGGATAAACGCCTGATGGGGGAACATATTGCCTTCATCAGAACTGCCCCGATGGATAACCAATTCCCGGCGTTCAGGCTGACTGTAATGCAGGTACACCGCGCCGGGACTCGTTTTATCGAGACGCTCTCCAATATAGGCGTCATAGGCGCTCTGCTCTTTATAAGAACGTACTTTTAAGCGGATCCCTCCTAGTTTCTGCATGTTAAAATGGAAAAATTTGTTATACAACAGAAAACGGCTGTCCAATTCCCGGGCAAGAAGTTGAGCGTCTGCGGTTCCTCCATCGGATAAAACCTCATAATATTGTCCGCTTACCTGCGCCATTCCCGGGGGAACCGATGGTTTAGCTTGAGCTGAGATGGAAAAAAACGCTCCCATAACCAGAACCAAGCCGCACACATATTTCTTCATGAATATCTCCTTCTTAAAATATCACTTCTTTTATTTTCGAATCATTATGGTATAATCTTATCAATAATAATATTGACTTCTTCGATAAGGATGCCTGTATACCGTTCAATATCGTTTATAATATATTGTTGCAGTTCGTGTATATTTCCCCCTAATTGGGTACCTGACGCTACATCAATCGTCATAACCAGCCGGTATCCCATATTGTCATCTTTAACCCCAATCTGTTTGATTCGAATCTGCTGATTGTACTCATCTACACAATGCAGCACCATCTGGCTCAGAGCGGCTTCAGAAATATTCACCTTGTTCGGTCTTGAATATTCCGGACGGACCACCGATTTCTCATGTACTATCGGCGTAGGACCTATCGCTGCCGACACACGGCTGCGTTTAAAGATTCGGATCGCATCATAAAAAATAAGGGGATAACTCCGTTTAACCTCAACTGAGGGAACCGGAATCACATGCTTCCCTTCGATCCGTCTGGCTCGGATCGCATTTTCAATATCGGCTTGAGAAGCGATATCCTCAATCTTAATAATTTTACTTGGCGGAGGAAGTTGGAGCCGAGCGGCGATTTTATTCACCATTTTTTCTGAAGTTCCCAGAATAAGGAGTTTTTTAGATGTTTCTCCCTGTAGTTTTCGGGCAACCTCATCCCGCTGGGACTTTTTATCAAAAAGCGCAACCTTAACCGCCGCAAGAAAGGTCTTTTCTTTTTTTGCCGAATGTCCCGCTACAATGCGGTTGTTTTTGATAAGCAGTCCGTCGTCAATGATAAAATCCGCCCGATATTTCTGGGCTACGAGTTTTGCTCGGAAACTTTTACCAGTACCGCTTTCTCCAACTAAAGCGTACACTTTTATTCCTTTACAGGGCAGCCAAGAATCCCAGAACATACTATGATTATAGAAGAGTTATGAGAAATTCGCAAACAAAAGATTAAGGGAAACCCCTTAGAAAAGAGGTTCCCCTTTGGAGCTTGATTTTGAGAAATGTCAAGAAATTGTGATTTCCGCAGCCCCGATGCTTCTGATTTTGAGTACCGTAACCGCATTGAAACCGAAGACAGCCTCCATAGCCAGCTTATAATCATCAAGATGCGTATATGGGATATAGGCTTGAATCGTACCGGCAAAACCGCCGCCGTGTACTCGGCAGGCGATTTTGCCCCCTGCTCGCAAGCCGAAACGCCGGGTTAGCCCAAGGGCAAGGGCAAGCCCCTGTTCTTTGGGGCTGCGAGGAGACGCGATATTCTGCAAAAATTCCCAAGAAGAAGCGCCGCTTTTATTAACCAGTTCAAGAAACGTATCAAAAACGCCGCTGATTTCATGTGGGTTAGCCTTATTCAACGCTTCTAGGACCTTGTGCATTGCATCAACCCGCTCGTTTTCATCAAAGAAATGCATGGCTCTGAGAATCGCCCGATCCCCGCAGTATACCCGCAGCGCCCGGATTTGCTTGTCTTCCGCAAGGGCTTGTACAAGGGTTTCCTGCCCGGCGGCTCTTAAATTCGGGGATCCGAAGAAACCCGCCACAGAGCGCATCTCCATAGGAATCGCCCCATAGTCAGGGGTTAAATCCGCGTGGCTTCCGCCGGTATTCACCACGCAAAGCGCATATCCAGCCTGAGCCGGATCAAATTCTATCCGAGTAACAACTGGTTCGCCGGCAAAATCAATCGCTACCGCGCCGCCTGAAGCGGAAGCGGCTTGATCCATCAACCCAGAAGGCTTTCCATAGTAATGGTTTTCCGCCTTTTGAGCGATTTCTGCCAATTCAATGGGGGTCATAGCGCCGCCGCTGTAAAGTCCGTCAAATATCTTTGCCGCAAGCACTTCAAGAGCCGCTGAAGACGAAAGCCCTGAACCGGGCAAGACCGTACTGCCGGCGTTTGCGGTCCAGCCCCGAATCGGAACGCATCGCTCGGCAAAACCTGCGGCAACCCCCCGGATCAAGGCTTGGGCAGTGCCTTTTTCCTCATTGTGAACGCTGGTATCCGTGATGTCTATCGACACGTCAGGAAAACCTGTTGATCGAAATAAGATTCTGTTGTCCTTCCGGGGCGCTGTTGCCGCAACCGCGTCAAGCTGCACCGAAGCGGCTAAAACCTTGCCGCAATTATGGTCAGTATGATTGCCCCCCAGTTCCGTACGTCCCGGGGCAGTGAAAAACCGCACTGCTTCATGGGTTTCCGGAAAGGTTTTCTCAGGAAATATCGTGTTGTCCAGCAAATCTTCAACTAATTTTATATATCGGCTCCGATGCTGTCCGATTTCTCCCGCGCCGTAAAGAGGCGTAAAAATCTTGTCCCCTTGAGCGCTGTTCAGCGCGGTAATCCATGCGTTGCCGTTCATGCCCGTTCCCAAAGCTGATCAGGATAGTATCCTGCGTCAATTTTCCTGCCTATCTCGGTACGGACTATCTCGCGGTCTTCAGGATAGGTCATGCCGAACCACATTTCCTTTGAGGAAAAGAACTTTATTTTGCCCCTGCCTTTGGCAACCGCGCTGCTTGCTCCTTCAGGCAAAAGACATTCCGCTTTTTCACTGACGGCGTTATATTCGATGAAATTTTGAAAGAATTCGGTAAAGTAATCAAAGATCATCGGCGAAAAACCAAAAAAGTTCATCGACACCGGTTCAGCCCCGGTAAGAGTTATCTTCTTATCATCAACTATGCTGACAATTCGATCCCCTTCATAACTTATCTTTGTGTGTTCCTGCATTGAAACAAGATAACCGTCTTTTATCTCGCAGATTCCCCGGGAAACCGCGCCGGATTTGCTCATTGTATTGCCAAGCACATAGCCGACCATCGCATGTTCCACAGAATCATTGGCTATGCCCGCAAGATGAGTCCCCAAGGTTTCAAACGCGGCCCGTCCATAGTAATCATCAGCGTTGATCACCCCAAAGGGAGTTTTTACCGCGGTTTTCGCGCAAAGCAAGGCGTGTATTGTTCCCCAAGGTTTTTTACGGTTTTTTGAGTCGGCGATTTGTGAAGGGTTCAGAAACTCCTCGTAACGCTGAAAAACATAGGAAGCGTCAAAATTCTTTGCGACTCGGTCAAAAAAACGTTCTCTAAAATCTTTTTCTATATCTTGTCTGATGATATAGACCACGCTGCCGTAACCGCAATGTTTTGCGTCATAGGTTGCGTAATCCAGCAAGGTTTCGTTATGCCGTCCTACGCCGTCGATTTGTTTTACCCCGCCGTAACGGCTGCCCATGCCGGCGGCAAGGACCACTAAGGTTGGTTTCATTTTTGTCTCCTATAAGCGTCCCACGTGGAAGCAATTAAGGTTTCCACATGAGAATACGCTGCCTGCCATCCAAGAATCTCCTTTGCCAATCCAGCGGAAGAGGTAAGTTTCGCAGGATCTCCAGGACGGCGTCCGACTATTTTCGACGTAATATTCACGCCGGTTACTTTTCGAGCGGTCTCGATCATTTCCAGTACGGAAATGCCGGTTTCGCTCCCAAGATTCACGGTAAGACTCGCGTCTTTAGCGGCGATATATTCCAGCGCCGCCACGTGTCCCGCCGCAAGATCACTGACATGAATATAATCCCGAATACAGGTGCCGTCCGGGGTGTCATAATCGTTCCCGAAAATTTGGACTTCCTTTCGAATACCGACGGCCGCTTCCATCACCACCGGCAGAAGATTCGCGGGATTGCGCTCTAAACCGCTTATCCGTCGTTTGGGATCATACCCGGCGGCGTTAAAATAGCGGAGATTAGCATAGCGCAGCCCTTTGAGTTTGTCATACCACCCCATAATCCGTTCTATTTCCAGCTTGGTAAAACCATAATAATTTTCCGGATTTGTAGGATGTTTTTCATCAATAGGAAGATAGCGAGGTTCCCCATAAACCGCGGCGCTGGAGGAAAATACTATGTATTTTATGCTGGTTTTCAAAGCGCTGTGAAGGATATTCAGGGTCCCGCCGATATTATTGCGGGAATATTTTTCCGGTTCAACCATAGATTCTCCGGCAGCCTTAAAGGCCGCAAGGTGGATAAGCGCGTCAAAGCCCCGGCTCATCGCGCACACCAAACGGTCATAGTCTAATATATCCCCTTGGATAAAGGCTTCCTCTGGAAAGATATTTTCTTGTAATCCGCTGGAAAGATTGTCAAAGACCGTTACCTGATGATTCTGGTCCAAAAATTCTATGGCTACATGACTGCCTATATATCCTGCGCCTCCGATGATTAAAATATTCATGTACGCTGCTGCTAAAAGTTCATGTATTTTAGCAGTCTCCCTCCTTATTTGAAAGTTTTCCCTGCTGCCTGCGTAAACTACGCTTGAATTTCTTGCAGCAATGGTTATACACGCTTTTATTCTTGGCAGGTATTAGTATACTAAAGAGGAGGATTAAACGTCTATATCATAGTAAAATGACGACGGAAGACAAAAACAATATCCTGTCTTCCGGGTCCGTACCGCGGCAGTTACTTTTCGGTTTTTTGTATGCCTACAGCCTGTAGTCCGGCTTTGACGTAGGCGTTGCGGTTGAACAATTCCCATATCAGTCCGGTCTGATAATTGGCAATCATCACCAGTTCTATTCCCTTGTCAATACCGATATAGTCTGGGCAGAACCAGCCTTCGGGACTGTGGTCTAGGTTGTAGGAATCCGTCAAACCATAGGGACCCCAGAGTTTGTCATATTTAGCGTAGTGGGCTAAGGCGGCTCCAGCTTCTTCCGGCGTGAACGGCAGCGAAGCCACCGCTCCGTGGATCGCTACAGTGCCGTCATTTTTGTCTACCTGTGCGCCTCCGGGCATACCGTTGGGACGGGACCCATAAGCGCCGCTGTATCCCCGGGGACCTAGGCAGGCTGAAAGCCCCCAAGAATTCGGTCCCAAAGTTTTGAATTCTTCCTGGGCGTCAATAGCGAACTGCCGGGCGGCCCGGGCGGCGTTTACTGAATTGGCGAACCAATCAACTCCTTTGCGATCCGCTGTACCCCGAAAATCAATGAAACCATGAGAAAACTGGTACACAAAAAGCGAATTCATGTAGGAACGAATATATTCATACGGTCCAGACCGGTTAAGCCATCGGGAAAAAGTATAAAAAAGCTCTCCGCTTATGGGATGCGTTGGGGAACCCGCGCCTAAAACATACATAACAGCCTGTTCCGCAGCTTCACTCCATTCACCGAAGGCTTCATATTCCGTGTCTTTAGGTCTAAAAGCCATGAAAAACCGTCTGTTAGGTTTCACCAGCGCTGTCCAGTCAACTCGTTTAAAAATCCGATCATAGATTTCCGCGGCTTCGCCGCCGAAATATTCCGCGGTAGCTGCCGCGCCGGCAAGAAAAAGCGCTGTATCCATGGTGGATATTTCACTCCCCTCATAAGGCAGTCCTGTAGAAATATGGATAAAGTGATAGAAAAATCCCTTATATTCAGACAAGCCTTCAAAAGTCCGCAGCGTTCCTACTGTCCGTTCTAACCCTTGCTTTCGGGTTATCCAGCCTTTTTCCACGCCTACCGGATAGGCCGCAAGGGCGAATCCAGTAGCCGCAATTGAAGCGAAATCCTTTTCCTTGGGTTTGGTGTTATCTCTCGTAAGCCCGTACCCAACCGATCCCAGTTCAGCCTGGGTTTCCTGCCAAAAATAGTCAAAACAGCCCCGCAATTCCCGTTCAATGAGCTGATCTATTTCTGTTTTCATAAATCCTTCCTTTCTATACGATATTTCCGCTTGTCCGGCTTCCCTATTCTGGGTCTGACAGGCGGCGCATAACCACAACAATGCCCCAATACAGCCGATAGCCTGTATCCTTCTATTCAACATAGCCCCTCCAATTCATAGAAACCGCAGCGGTATGGCTTCGTCAAGCTGCCGGTTGTCTGTGTAAATCCGCCAGCCTTTTGGGAGGCGTTCAAGCCGCATATACGGTGACGGTCTAATGGTTCTTTCGGTTTCCACGAGAATCTCACTCGACTTTTCAGTGTTGCGGAATACCAACTCCTGTTCGCCTATACTCAAAAGTTCTACTGTGGAATACACTATTTTCGCAAAACCGAAATCAAGGTTAAGGGGCAATGTCAGCGCTTCGTTAGCCGGAAGATGGATGGGTCTGGCATAAATAGGACTGCTGTTTTGGTACACCGAAAAATCTTTATCAATATCGTCCATATTAATAAGGTAGAGAAAAAATTCATCTTTTTTCCGGGTTTTCGTCAAAGTCATAAATACCCCTACCCCGGGAACATCGATATCGTGCGTGAGGGTCTGGGGGGTCCCTAAAGCCGCCTTTATCTTTTCATACTGGGGAAGAAAACATTTGTAGTTTGCGGAAATAACCACCGCCCTGCCTCTGCGGACCTCCTTGTAAAAGCCGCAGGTTTTGCGCCCTTCATAGGTTGAGAGCAAGGTTTGAGCGTTCCTTACAGTAAAGGTTTCATAGGTATTGCAATGATATTCATAACCTGGGGACAAAAAGCCTTCGGGAACAATCGCCATATCATAGCGGAACCGATGACCTTGATGTTCGTCAAAATCCGATGCCTCAAATGCGTCAGCGAGAATTCGGCAGTCTTCGCCGTCGCCGGTAAACCGGGGAATACGTCCATGCAGCAGCAGACTTCCTCCGTCAGCCGCAAAGTCCAGAACCTTTTGCTGGGTCTTTTTCTCCATATACTTACTTGACGGAAGTACCAGCGTCTGAATGCTTGTAAGATCATCCCGTTCAAGATTCAGTGTTTTCAAGGCTAACCCAGAGAGAAGCAATGCCCGTACTGTTGATTCCCAGACGTTGCCAGCTCTGTTCTGTTCTAAATCTCTCTTTTTAGCCATGAAGTCCGCGGATTTTTCATACCCATATTCGGTAGCAAAATCCCGGGCTATAAAACCATAGCCCACAGGATCGTACTGAATAAAACTTTGAGCGAACCGGTCTTCTAAAGCGCTGATCTGCCGCAGGGTTCGGGCAAGCCGAGGATAATTCTGATTAGTCCTTCCTTCAGGTCCAATAAGCGACGCGAATCCGTGATGTTCTCCGGTTGTGGCAATCCGATCGTTGCCGTCTGTTAAGGAGCGGCTGAACCGGTAATTTTCTCCGCCGGAAAAAAGATATATGTTGATGAGCTTGTTGCCTTGTGCAACCGCAAGACGAGTTTTAAAGTCTCCGCTGGAAGATCGGGATCGTCCATTATAGTCGTCGCCGAAGTTGCTGTCTCCGGCGCTGAATTCCACACAGGTCAAGGGCTTTCCCAGAGGGTTTGATGCTTCGGTTATGCCGTTACAGAGATACATATCCTGAAAATTTCTGATTTCTATAGTATCAAAATACACGTCGCTGCCGGAAATAATTGAGTCCTCAGTAGATTCATAGGTTTTTTGAAGCTGGCTTACGCCGATAGGATAGGTAAAGCCCCGACCTCCACTGGTACCGTGAATATTCACCACGAAAAGAATATCCTGTACCCCGAATTCTTCGGCGTATTTTTTCAGTTCAGTCACATATTGAGCGTAGCGTTCTCTGGTGAAATCCGCGAAATCACTATGAAACCCAATATCCCAGGGGCGCGTTGGGGTCATAAAGGTTTCAAGATTGAGAGGTTCTTGGGCAAAAAAGGGATACCGCCGAAGCAGTTCTGACGGCTCATACTGCCGCCGCAGCCAGCCCTCAAAAGCGCCGAGAGTATTTGGGGTGAAATCAGGCTTGTTGGAAACCCAAGAGAGCATTCCGATTTCGTTGTCGAGCTGCACCGCAATGACCGATCCGCCTTTATTCGGCGTATGCTGGGCGATAAGCCCCATAACCTGACGATACCAGCTTTTTGCGGCTTTGAGAAACGAAGGCGCTGTATAGTCCAGAGTCGGCGTGGTAGGCGGAACGCCTTCAAAGCCGCGAGGTATCGCGTCAGGACACGTTTCATACACCCAATAAGGTATACCGTCATTTTTCATCTCCGCCATAATAAAAGGTCCGGGTCTCAGAAAGAGATAAAAATCATTTTTTTCGCAGAGTTCAATAAAGGCTTTGAGGTTATGCCGCGGGTGGGTTGTACCGTCCAGATCGACTTCGCCTTGCTGTTGTTCGTGAATAAGCCACGGAATATATGAAGCTACGGTATTCATACCACATTCCCGCAGCCGGTTCAGCCGATCTTGCCAATCCTTTGGGTCTAGCCTGAAGTAGTGAATCTCGCCGGCTAAGAGCAGAACTGGTTTTGAACCGATGTAAAACTGCCCGTCAGCGTACCTGACCGGGCTGGAAGGAAGATTATTTTTGCTCATGGAACCTCTTTGAAGGTTACTAAAACGTTTTCGTAAATTCGATACATTAAAAACAGTCCTTTATTCACAGATTTTTTATCAAATACAATTATGTAATAGAATATAATTGAGTCCCAACGGATTAACAAGAGAAAAAAGGGTTCTTTTTGCTGAAAAGAACCCTTTTTTCAGAGATACTATACTATACGCAATAGTGCTAGACAAAATAAAAATAATGTGTTAGATTATAAAACTAAATAAAAGGGAGGCAATATGCGGCATTATGAAAAATATAACTGGAGAAAAGAAGCAAAAATGATGAAATCACCTTGTTTGATTCAGGAGGGAATCCACTGGAAAAAATTATGAAGCAAGCGGAAGTTCGTTTATTATTTCTACCGCCATATTCTCCTGACTTAAATCCAATTGAAAAGTTAGGGTCCAACATGAAATGTAATTTGCGGGACACCGCGCCCTTTTGTCATTTACTCCTGTCGCGTCCGCTTAAAATAGCATTATACTTATTTACCCTCAGTTCTTCCCATTCAACAGGCGCACGGTAGAAGATGTGTCCCTGCTTACTATTTTCTACGTTTAACACTTGTCGCCACCCGTCCGTATCCCCGCTTGCCTGTTCTTTTATGGGCTACCATGAAAGATAATACCTTGATCGTTCTCCAAATCTCGTGATAAGCTCTTAAATAAGGAGTTATATTCGTGGAGTTGCGGACATCTTTCATCCAAGAACAGCGTTTAAAGATGAATCCTCAGCTTTATCAGTCTATTCGGCTGATGGAGTTGCCTCTTATAGACCTTCGGGAGAGGATAACCGAGGAACTTGAGCGGAATCCCGCCTTGGAGGTACTGAAAGAATCGAGTACAGTTTCCTTAGATGCCGTGTATACTCCCCGGAAAGAAGAAGACGACTATTTTGAAGCAACTTCTGACGGGGGTTTTATTCGGCGGAATGGAGACGAAGCCTCTGAAGAACAACGTAAATTCATCGAAGGAGTTCTCAGCCGTCCTGAAACCCTGCAAGATCATCTCCTTCAGCAGTTGAGGCTTGAACCTATTGATTCTGAGACCCGCCGTATCGGGGAACTCCTGATTCAGAATTTAGACGAAAACGGCTTTCACAAAGAGCCGATAGCACTGCTTTTGCCTGACGAATCTCAAGCGCACATCAGATCTGCTATGAAGCTGATTCAAAGTTTAGAGCCTGTTGGAACCTGTACCGCGGATTACAAAGAATCTTTGCGGGTACAAGCCGGTCTATTGACGGACCCTCCAAAAGGCATGATCGAAGCCTTAGACTATCTGGAACTGCTGGAACGGGGAAAATTGAAAGTTGCGGCAAAGCAATTATGTCTTAGACTTGAGGAGGTTGAGGTACTATTTGAGCGTATCAAGAAACTATCTCCGTTTCCGGGCAGACAGTTTGATTCTGGGGATACCCGCTATGTGGTTCCTGATGTGCACATTATCAGGAAAGGGGAAGGATTCATTATTCGTCTCAATAATGAAGAAATTCCGGTTTTGGGAATCCATCCTTTTTTCATGGAAATTGCGGATAAGAAACAAGAAAAAAGTTCCCCAGATAAGCCGGTTCGGGATTTTGTACGGGAAAATATTAAAGAAGCCCGCTGGTTTATCCATTCCATAAATCAGCGCAATCATACGCTCCTGCGGGTTACTCGAGGGATTTTGACGTTTCAACGGGATTTTTTTTTGAGAGGCCCCAAATATTTGGCGCCTCTCACCTTACGGGACATAGCTGACGAACTTGGACTCCATGAAACTACCATTTCCCGGGCGGCAAACAGTAAATATATGCAGACCGAGTGGGGTATCTTTGAAGTCCGCCATTTTTTCACCAATTCTATAACTGGTTCCGGTTCCAGAGGTTCCCGGTATTCCAAGGAAGGGGTAAAAGAAATAATCCGAGAACTCATATCCGATGAAGCCCGGGGCTTTTCAGATCAAGAAATAGCCGGTATTCTTGCAAAACAGGGAATCTCCCTTGCTCGGCGGACCGTTGCCAAGTACCGGAATGAGCTGGAACTAGGATCCTCATACAAACGGTGAGTTCCTGTTCCAATCATATTATTTTACCAAATCTTACCAAGGTCTGCGGATTTTATGCCTCATTTTTGGGGTGAATCCGGTTCCTCCAAGGGGCGTAAGATCGTATTCTTTCCCGTCGAGGGTAAAATTAGTCAGTTGGAGAAACTTGATTGTGTCGTCCAAGGGATAGGCGTATACAACGCCTTGAAGACTCACTGCAACCCCGTATTTGAGACCTTCGATAAACCTGATATACCGCTCAAGCTGGCGTACATAGTAGGTAACGCCGTTGTTCTGAACCGCTATACCTCCCTGAACAATGGTCAGATTTCCCGTAACCGTTATAGTTTCAAGCCCATTTACCTGTACAGACTCTTGGGTTTGAGACCCGTTTTCAGTTGTTTCTGTATTCCCCTGCTGGATTCTGTTTGTTTCAGCGCCGCTTTCCGACAGAGTTCCGGCTGAAGGGGGACCTACTTCAACCGCAGGCTGGGCGTACACCGCCAAAGGAATACCTAATCCTAACAAGCCGTTCAATGCTAATAAACGAATCTGATTAACCATATAATTCTCCTTTTGCAGGCAGCCTATGACAGACTGCCGCATCTTACGGTAAGGGTGCGGTTTAGAACCCTTCACTGCTGAGATCTTGCGATCCGAACTGGCAGCAGTATCTTACTGCCGCCATCTGCCGAAGTGATAACCCATTCCTTCAGGAGGAGCAAGATCGTAATCTTTCCCATTAATAGTGAGTTTAGCTACCCTGAGAAACTTGATTTTGTCGTCAGCCGGATAGGTGAGGGCTGAACCCTCGACAGTTACCTGAGCCCCGTCTTTGAGACCTTCGATAAAACCGATAAACCGGCTAAGTCCGCCGACATGATAGGTAACGCCGTTATCCTGCACCGCTATTCCTCCTTGGATAATAGTCAGATTTCCCGTAACCGTTACCGGCTGCCCTTGAACTTGGGGAGCTGTCGGAGCAGCCGGCGGGAAACCCCAACCCCGTCCTAACCGGTCGTTTCTCTGGGCTGAAGCCAGCGCGACAATACTTAATCCCAATAGGGTACACAACATCGTTCGTTTCATTATGAAACCTCCAAAATCTTGTAATGTATAATAGGTCAAAGACCCTTTGTACTAATATATAAGCAAAAACCATGCCAACAATACTTATATAAAAAATATCATAAAAACGGTGTTTTCTTTGTAAATATAGTATTTTTTTATAAGAAAACCGATTCCTAACTCAGAGGCGGGAAATTTCTACTCATTATAGAAACAGCTATTGCATAAAGATTACGCATATAGGAGTCTGTTATAGTTTTTTTTCGATCCAAATTTACCTTTTTTCATAAAACTATCCAAAAAAACCTCTTGATAAACCTTAAAGAATCGAATATTATAAGTTAGCAGAATAAGTTAAAAAATTGGAAAAAAGGGCCGATAAACAAGATACAGCATACAGCATGGATTATAGGAAAAGAGCGGCGGCATATAAACAGGAAGGACATACCTTTAAGCAGTTAAGGTAAGCCTTCGGCATACCTTCGGAAACTTATTATCAGTGGCATTAAAAACTTGACAGCAAATCACGCCTGAAGAGATATTCGGTTTTACGGTCTTTTTCCGATAAATCCCTTAATTTATTGGAAATAAAAACCGTCAATTCGGCTAAAAGTTCTTCTTGCCAGCGGTTTTTATATATTTTATTTTGTCAAGTTATATTAAAAAATAATTTTACGGACCAATTTTGCATAATAACCATAAAAATCTGTATTGAAATGCAACATGATTTTCTTGACTTTGTATATAAGAAGATTTAGACTATAACTATGAACTTAAAATCAGTACTTTCAAAAGAAACAATCAGCCTTCATTTGAAGGGGAC
>JAITHD010000109.1 GCA_031280155.1 Treponema sp.
ATTTTCTTTGGTAATAATGAAAAGAAAGATAATAGACGCATATTTCGTTACAATATATCAAAGTTTTCCAAAAGATTCAAGTAGCGCTTTTAATCATAAAAGAGTTGTTTGGTACTTATGAGCCTAGAGAGGTTTTTTATCATTACCCTTCCCAAAGGCGAATAATTCATTGATTTTATCCTCAACAACCAAGTCAAAAACCTGTGCCTTTTTGAAGGATATAAAACGTCTGGGTAATCAGGGGACAATGGTTATATGCTTTTACCCTGAACAAAAATTAAAGAAGTATACAAACCTCAGGTCCACTGCATTTACTTTTGAGGAAAAGAGGTAAGATAAAAACAGTATCCAAGAGAGGGAACGATGGATAGCACGATTACAGAAAAAACTGGGGAGCATACCTGATCTCCAGCAGACATAGGGGAACGTGGGGCATAAACTGGAAGACATCCTGGTCATAGGACTGGCGGCGTTACTGTGCAGCGGGGAAGACTTTGGGCTGGAACGAGAGGCGGAACTGAGGAAGTTTCTGGAACTGCCCGAGGGATACCAGAGGAGATCACGTTTTTCCGGGTATTTCAGCGGATAAATCCGAAAGAACGGTCGGCGTGCCTATATTCGTGGGTAATGGAAGCGACGACAATCACAAGACCTGCATAAAGAAACAGATGAGGGGTCCGAAAAAACGCTTTACCGTTATCTTTGTAAAGTAAATGCAGTGCCCCTTATGCTTTTCCTTGCTCTGCTGCGGTTTATGGTGTATACTCCTACTAGGAGAATATTAATCATGCTCATACCCAAGGTAGAAGCCCGGATTAACCAGTATTTGAATTTTCTGGAAGAAGGGTCCTACCAAAAACTAACGGATCTCAGGTTTGAGGTCTTTGAAACCAGCGAAACTTTACGTTCCCCTCCAAAAGAGGCGGTTTGGAAGCCGATACAGACTCCAGCGCCTTGGGGCAAAGAATGGACCTGTTTCTGGTTTAAGTCAACATATCAAGCCCCTGCTGATAAGGGAAAAGCGGTTTTTCTAAAGGTCCTGCCAAACGCTGATTCCTTAGCCTTTATCGACGGAAAACCTTATGGCGCATTCAATACTTTTCATAAAAAACTCAGAATTAATCCAGATGGAAAAAAACATACCCTCCATGTAGAATCTTATTCCGGTCATTTTCATGGGGGCTGCGGTCCTTTTGAGGGAACTTCTATAGTTGTTAATATCGGGAAAACTCTTCGAGATTTCCCGAATACCTTTGAAGGCGGAGCGTTGCTGGAACGCATTGAAACAGTCCACAGTTTGTTCTATGATGTCCGAGCCTTATTCGAGACAAGTAAAATGCTGGACCAGAATTCCCTGCGGAAAGCCCGAATCCTGCAAGGCTTACACGAAGCCCTTATGGGGATCAGTCTGAATTGCTCCATGAAAGACCTTGAACAGCAGGCGGCAACAGCGCGGACATTGCTGACCCCTCTTTTAGCGCTCAAAAACAGCGAGACTACCCCAAGAATCCATCTGATTGGACACGCCCACATTGATCACGCATGGCTTTGGCATATCGGCGAGACTGAACGGAAAGCCGCCAGAACCTTCATCAATATGACCCGTTTTATCGAGGAATATCCAGAGTTTGTGTTTATTCAATCTCAGCCTTGTCAGCTTGAAATCATCAAAAATGAATATCCCGATATATTTTCCGCGGTAAAAGAAGCCTACGCTAAAGGTAATTGGGAACCTAACGGCGGCATGTGGGTTGAAGCGGACTGTAACGTTACCAGCGGTGAATCTCTGATTCGGCAGTTTCTTGTCGGTAAGGCGGTCAATAAAGAGCTGCTTGGGTATGAAGCCGATACGCTATGGCTTCCTGACGTATTCGGTTATTCCGCTGCGCTGCCCCAGATACTTGCAGGCTGCCGGATTACCTATTTTGTTACCAGCAAGATTAATTGGAATGATACTACTCGGTTTCCCTATGAAACGTTTATCTGGCGGGGCCTTGACGGTACTGGATTAAAGACCCATTTTCTCTCTACTTTGGGAGCAGGATCAGGCTACAATGGAAAAGTGCGTCCTGACGAGCTGTACGCGATTTGGAACTCAGTGCAGCATAAGGAAGTACAGTCCGCCTGCATTAAGTCCATTGGAGAGGGCGACGGCGGCGGCGGTACTATGCGGGCGGATATTGAGATGGCTCGGCGGCTTGGGAATCTTGAGGGCGCGCCGAAAGCATCTTGGAAAAAGGTAAGCGACGGGCTGAAAGACGTGTTCAGCACTGCCGGAGCATTACCAGAATGGCGGGGTGAATTATATCTGGAACTGCACCGCGGCACCTATACTACCCAATCCCGAACTAAGCGGAATAATCGTAAATTGGAATTCGCTTTGCGGCGCACTGAATTTCTCTGTTCCGTAACCGGTATGTATAATAACGCGGTTTATCCCAAAGAGCTATTGTCAGCAAGCTGGAAACAAACCTTGACAAATCAATTCCATGATATTATACCCGGTTCGTCTATTAACCGAGTTTATGCAGAAGCTGAAGCTGATTCGAGCCGGATCCTCGCCCAACTGGGGGATATTACCGGGGGTATTAGGAAAAACTTGCTCAGTCAAGGCGGCGGCGCAGTGGCGGTAAACGATCTGTCTTGGGAACGGAGCG
>JAITHD010000052.1 GCA_031280155.1 Treponema sp.
TTGGAACCTATGTCGTCTTAGGGGTTTGGAAAGAAGTCGGCTGGGGAACTATTATCTATCTGGCGGCTATCACAGGAATCAACCCTGAAATCTACGAAGCCGCTGAAGTTGACGGCGCAAACCGGTTCGGCAAGATTTGGCATGTTACCTTGCCGGGACTGCGGCCTACTATTATCGTGCTGCTGATTATGAATATCGGGCGGATTTTGGGGAGCGAATTTGACCGTCCCTATACGCTGGGCAACAGTCTGGTCTTGCAAGTATCCGACGTAATCAGTACAATGGTATACCGTGTGGGTATCCGTTCCTTCCAGTTTTCCTATACCGCGGCGATTGGACTGTTCCAGTCGGTAATTTGCGTGGTGTTCCTGTTAGGAGCTAATGCTCTGGCGAAAAAATTCGGGGAACGAGGCATCGGATAAAGGAGAAACCCTATGATAAAATCAAAACTTACGAAATTCTGGGACTGGGTTATTGTAATCGTCTGCTTTGGGGTTATTTTAACCTGTATTCTGCCGATTCTGAATCTGTTAGCCCAATCCCTCAGTTCACCCTTGGCTATTGTGAACCGCAAAGTCGCGTTCCTGCCGGTAGAGACAACCTTTGAATCCTACCGATACGTCTTCCGGGACCCGTCGTTTTCCCGATCCATGGGCTGGACTGCTATTTTAACCGTAATATGCACCCTTGTTTCCTTGGGCATTACGATTCTCTGCGCGTATCCTCTCACGTATGACAGTTTGAAGGGACGAAATTTCGTCAATACCTTTATTATCTTCACCATGTATTTCGGCGCAGGCACAATACCGACCTATATCTGGATGAAAGACCTCCATTTGCTTAATAATCCGTTAGTGCTTATCATCCCGAATTGTCTGTCGGTGTTTAATATGATTATTTTGCGGAGCTTTTTCTACAGTGTGCCTTTAGCGCTGCGGGAATCCGCAGAACTGGACGGGGCGAATCCTTTTACGGTTTTGCTCAATGTATACCTGCCGCTGTCCGGTCCGGTATTGGCGACGCTTGCGCTTTTTTATGCGGTAGGCCGGTGGAACGGGTTCTCTGATGCCCTGCTCTATCTGACCCAGCCTGATTTCCACCCGATTCAGCTCAAGCTGTACAACATCATCAATAATCTTTCGTCTATAGAAGTAGCCACTCAGGAAGGTATTGCCGGCGGCGGCGCGCCCCAGGCAAGCGAAGGCATGAAGGCTGCGGCGGTTATGATAGCGACTATTCCGATTGTGGTGGTCTATCCTTGGCTCCAGCGGTATTTCATTGCCGGCGTGAGCGTAGGAGCGGTAAAAGGCTGAAGATTATGTATATTTTGGAGGGTTTTTTATGAAAAAAAGGAATGTGTATTCCCTTGGATTGGTTGGGTTGTTAGGGCTTTCATTGATAGCGTGCAGTCCCAAATCGTCTTCGTCCGCTGGAACCAGTACCAGCGGCAGTACCGGCAGTTCGAGCGGAACTGGACCTAAACGAGCGTCCATTACGGTAGAGATTTTCGATCGAGGCACTGACGGAGGCAAGTCGGATCCTACCAACAATGAGTGGACTAAGTGGATCAAAGAAAAGGTTTTGAAAGATGAGAATATCGACGTTACCTTTATACGGGTTCCTCGGGCCGATGAAATTGCCGCGCTGAACAACCTAATGGCTGCGGGGAATCCGCCGGACGTATGTCTTACCTATTCAGGGGAGCTTATCGGGAACTATCGGGACCTTGGGGGCTTGTTTGATATGGCTCCTCATGTAGATACCCTTTTGGCAGACTTGAAGAAATTCTTAGGTCCTGATCAGGCGCTGCCGGGACGGGATTTCATCAGACGCAACGAGGACCTTCAAACAGGCAAGCTCTTTTCTATTTCCGCTCGACGGATGAATACGGCTATGCGTAATATCTTTATCCGCAAGGACTGGCTGGATAAACTCGGACTGCCTCTTCCTAAAACCACCGAGGAATTCTATAACGCTTTGGCGGCGTTTAGGGATCAAGACCCCGGCGGAGTCGGTAAAAATAATGTGATTCCTTTCAGCATGACCAGCGATGTACGCTGGCCCGCGGGAAATATTCTGGACGCTTTTATTGATCCTGCCTTAACCCCCAAGGAGCGGTGGATCAATACTGTAGTCGATAGGAACTTCCTGATTCCGGGTTACAAAGAAGGGGTTCGGTTCCTGAACAAAATGTACAACGACGGCTTGATTGACCGGAATTTTCCCTTGTACAAAGCGGATGACGACATGATGAATCTTGTTAAGAGCGGATTTATCGGCGCGATATGTCACAACTGGGATCAAATTTACCGTACAGATTTGGCAATTTTAACGGATTTACAGAAAAACGTACCCGGCGCTGAGTTGGTTCCGGTTGATGCAATGACCAGTTCTGATGGAATTACCCATAAAAGCGCCTATGACGCCGCAGGGATTAATTTCTTTATACCCGCCTCCTGCAAAAATCCTGAAGCGGCGCTGCGGTATATTAACTGGCTTGCCCGGTTTGAAAACTATAACTTTCTCCAGATTGGACCTGAGGGGGTTGCCCATGACGTAGTAGACGGGGTTCCGAAGATCAAGGCGGCTTCAGGTCTGTGGATTCAAAACAGCGCTCAAAACCTTGACTATACTTTCCACATAAACGGTCTTGATTTGGGAAATCCTGAGTTGAACGCGAGAGCCTTGGCTAATGCGTATCCTTGGCCCTCAGAGGTCATCGCAAATGCGTACAAAATCTCCACAACCAATGCGGCTCCAGGTCCGGTTGTTCCAGTAACCCTATCCGCAGCGGGTCCAGTAACCCAGGTGCTGACCGACAAGGGAAGTTCAATATTTTCCACCTGTATCACCGCGGCGGCTGATTTTGATAGGATATGGGATGCGGGAATCGCCGACTGGCTTGCGTCAGGAGCGCAGTCTGTCATAGACGAGCGCAGAGCTAAGTATCCTTGGTAATATGATAATGCCGGCGGGTTTTATTGCATTTTTATCAAAACTGCCGTAAAACCCCGCCCTTTAGGGCTGGGGATATAAGGCGGCACAGCGGCAAAGAATAGGTTGAAAACCCATTTGACATTTAGGCAAAGATATGGTAGAATAAAACCATGAAAATACAAAGAGCGTTCAAAGTCAGACTATATCCGACCGAAGCACAGCGGATTTTTCTCAATAAAATCCTCGGATGCTGCCGCTTTTTGTATAATCGTATGTTAGCGGAACGGATTGCAATCTACGAAACATTGAAAGACAATAGAGAAGCCCTTTACACGCATAAATATAAAACTGAGAATGAATACAAACAAGAACATACGTTTCTCAAAGAAGCAGACGCGGCGGCATTGCAACAAGCGCGGCGCAATCTTGAAGCCGCATACACAAACTTTTTTACATCCCTGAAAGTCCTCCGCAAAGGCGGGACTCTAGGGTTTCCACGGTTCAAATCAAAGCATAATCATAACGACAGCTGCCGGACGGGAATGTCCATTGCCGTCAATTTTGAGGGACAGACCGTTAAACTCCCCAAGATAACAGATCCCCTGCGGTTTAAGCATAGAGTGAATGTCAAAAGCTGGTATCAGAC
>JAITHD010000155.1 GCA_031280155.1 Treponema sp.
TTGAACTAGAAGCCCTCACTGGTATGGATACGTCGTCTCTTGCCAATGCCCGAAAAGCCATAGACGCAATCCACGCTCAAGGTCCCAAGGTTGTATTGGTGACCAGTTTTCGGGATGGGATAAGCCCCATGATTCAGGGGACCCCGCCGAAAGGAGAACGCCTTGAAATGCTCGCGTCTGACGGAACTACGCTGTATCGTATCAGTACGCCGGAACTGCCTTTTGAAACAGGCATGGCTGGGTCTGGGGATTTGACCGCTTCGGTTTTTCTCTCCCGCTACTTAGAGACTAAGGATATCAAGCAAACCTTAGAGCTGACAACCGCGTCAGTATACGGTATTATGGAAGCTACTTTTAAAGCGCAAAGCAAAGAACTTCGCATCGTCCAAGCCCAACAAGAGCTGGTTTCTCCTACTACGTTATTTAAAGCAAGCTCAAGTTAAACGACGCCCAGCGGCTCCGACAGTTCTGACACACATATTGGAATTGCTGGAGCTGATATACCTCTGTTATGTGCAGTGAAGGATAAATATGTGGAGAATATGTTATTTAATTCATGATATACTTAACAGCATTACTGATTTTCGGGAATTACATCAGCAGTGTGTTTCACAAATGGAACGTATGTATGACGTTTCCATTTTCACGATTGGGAATTTTTGATAATTCCCAATATTATATTAAAAATAGGGAACTAAACTATGAAACTGCTTATAACTGGAACCGCCGGATTTATCGGCTATCATCTGACAAAACGACTCGCCGCTGAGGCCCATGATATTGTTGGTTTTGATAATATTAACGATTACTACGATGTTGAATTGAAATATGGACGCCTTTCAGCGCTGGGGATCACTGTTTCTGATATTTCCCAAAATACCGCCCGCTCTGCGTCGCTGCGTTCAACCCTTTATCCGAATGTACGTTTTGTGAAAGCGGATCTTTCTGACGCCGGATATATCAAAACACTTTTTGAAACTGAAGGCTTTGATATGGTTCTGCACTTGGCGGCTCAGGCGGGAGTCCGGTATTCTTTGACGAATCCTGACGCATATATTAACAGTAATATACAAGGTTTTCTCAATATCCTTGAGGCAATTCGGCTCTATCCGGTTAAACACCTCATATACGCCTCTTCAAGTTCAGTGTACGGTCTTAATACAGTGCAGCCTTTTTCGGAAACTCATAGAGCGGATCATCCGGCGAGTTTGTATGCGGTTAGCAAACGTACCAATGAATTAATGGCCTACAGTTACGCGCACCTATATAATATTCCTAGTACAGGATTACGGTTCTTTACCGTTTATGGTCCCTGGGGACGTCCCGATATGGCGCCTTTTCTATTTACTAAAGCAATACTGGAGGGAACGCCTATTAACGTATTCAATAACGGCGATATGCGGCGGGATTTTACCTATATTGACGATATTGTAGAAAGCATGGTACGATTATTAGATCATATTCCCAAAGCCGACGCCGATTGGGATGGAATACAAACCAGTAGAAATTCTGCGCCGGCGGCTGTCTATAATATCGGTCACGGCTCGCCGGTAAATCTGCTGGATTTCATTAACCTGCTGGAAACTGAATTGGGAGTACAAGCGCAGAAACAGTTTCTGCCTATGCAGCATGGAGATGTTCCGGTTACATGGGCGGACTGCGCCGCCTTAGAACAGAAAACCGGTTATCGTCCCAGAACTGCTGTTCAGCAAGGCATTGCTTTGTTTGCGGCGTGGTACCGCACATTTTATGGATTATAATAGAGGCAACAGGTATGAAAAATCTCAAGTTAATACTTGCGTTGTTTAATAAACGGGAAAAACAGCAGCTTGTATTCGTTCTCTTAGCCCTGCTTGTTATGGGGTTTGTCGAACTGGTAGGCATCGGTTCTATTGGTCCTTTCATTTCAGTAGTATCTAATCCAAAGGTTATTCATACTAATCCGTATCTGGATAAAATATACGCTTGGGGTAATTTTTCATCAGACCCTCAATTTATCATAGTCCTCGGGGCTGCTGTAATAGCGGTACTGGTGTTGAGTAATATTTGTCTTGCAGGGGCTCATTTTTTGATATACTATTATTCCGCAAAGCGGCGGCATAGCCTTAGTATGCGGCTTTTTGAAAAATACCTCAGACAGCCGTATATTTTCTATTTGAATACCAGCACCGCGGATTTATCAAAACGTATTTTAGGTAATGTAGGAGATTTTATCAGCGGCGTACTTATGAATGTACTGCACTGTATCGCCGGTTCCATTATTTCTTTGTGCATCATTATATTATTGATACTTTTGAATCCGGCGCTGGCATTAATCGTCAGTACGGTTCTTGGTATTTCATATATTATTATTTTTTCTTTTATTAAAAATGTTCTTTCAAAAAAAGGAATAGAAAATAATATCCAAAACACTTTAAAATTTAAGTATGTCAATGAAAGTTTTGGAGGCATTAAGGATATAAAAATTCTTGGCAAAGAAAAGGTGTTTCTCGATTTTTTTGCTGGACCCTCTAAAAAAACCGCCTCCAATGACGTATATAGAGATAGTATCAATGATATGCCAAAATATCTCCTTGAAACCATTGCTATAGGGGGAATTGTCGGAGTTATCATTGTCATGATTCATTTCGGCGCGGTAATTGATGATTTTCTGCCGGTTCTAACCGTGTACGTTTTCGGCGCTTACCGGCTGCTGCCGCTGCTGCAAAGAGTGTTTCGGTCTTTTACAGCTATTAAATATACGTTTCCAGTAGTTCGAGAACTCTATGAGGATTTTGAGAAACTTCCCGCAGGTACTCCATTAACGCCTGTTGATGTTCCTAAAATGGACTTTCAGCGCCATATATGTTTGAAAAATATCGTATTTAGATATCCTACGGGAAACAGAGATATTATCAAAGATCAAAGCATTACGATTGGATCAAATACATCTATTGCTTTAGTCGGGGCTACAGGGTGCGGAAAAACTACGCTTGTCGATATTATTTTGGGACTTCTTGATCCTCAAAGCGGATCGATGTTCATTGACGATACTGAAATTACTCATGCTAATAAAAGAAATTGGCAAAAAAATCTTGGATATGTTCCCCAATCTATTTATCTTACCGACGATACTATTCGCAACAATATTGCCTTTGGCATTGAACGCAAAAAGATTGATGATGAGGCGATCATAAAAGCCGCGGGGTTAGCCAATATCCATGATTTTATTGTTACGGAATTAGAAAAAGGTTATGATACGGTTATCGGTGAACGGGGAATTCGGCTGTCCGGAGGACAGCGGCAGCGCATCGGAATTGCCCGTGCGGTATACCATGACCCGTCAGTCCTTATTCTTGATGAAGCCACCAGCGCTCTCGACAGTTTAACGGAAAACGCAATCATAGACGCTATTAAAACGATGACTCGCAAAAAAACTATCATTATGATCGCCCACCGGATAACTACGGTCAAGAATTGCGATATGATCTATCTTATGGATAAAGGCGTTATTATGGATCAGGGCAATTATGAAGAATTGTATCAAAAGAATGAATCTTTTAGAAAAATGGCTGATGGAGCGTAATAAACCAAAGTCTGGGTAACTTCAAAATTGCCGCCCTCTACTGTAGGAGGCGCGATTACCCCTAAAAATTCCGCCCATTTAGCCTTAGCCGTTTCAATATCCTTGACAATAAAACCGACTTGAGTGATTGCCTGTGTATTAATAATTCCAGATATGTCAGATACTCCTCTTTGAACTCGCGTTCAATTTTATCCTAATAGTATACTTATCAGGAAGAATCCCGGACTATGATTTCACCAGTATATACATTTTCAAAATGCGTTGTAAAAGGATTTTCCACATAGTCAATTACCTTTGCGGTAAGAGTTTTCATCATAGTATCAAAATCATACCGCATAGTAGTCAAAGGCGGATCAAAATATTGACTTACCAAAATATCGTCAGAGCCGACAATCGAAACATCCTCAGGCACTTTCAAACCATATTGCCTAAGGGCACCGATCACCCCAAGGGCTACAATGTCGTTGCCGCAGAGAATACAATCGGGAAGCGGTATATGCTGTTTCATAAACCCCAAAAACGCCGCTTCTCCATGGGTTTTGGTAAGAGCCGTCGCGGAAATCAGATATTCATTCTTCACTGGAAGACGGTTTCGTTTCATAGCGTCTCTGAAGATCTGAAAACTATCTATACCGGTCTGACGTTTCATATCCGCGCTGATAAACATGATATTCTTATGTCCCAAACCAGCAATATAATCAACCAGCCTAGAAAACCCTTGATGATCGATTCTAACAACAATACGATTCGCTTCTTCCCGCCCCTCAAGATATTGATCAAAAACGCCTACTACACCGCCCCGCCCTACAAGCTCTTCAAT
>JAITHD010000166.1 GCA_031280155.1 Treponema sp.
CGCCGTCGAGCAGAGAAAAATCAGTATGCACATGCAGATGAACAAAATCAGTCATAACAGCGTTAGTCTACCCCTAAAGCCCGCAATTTTCAAGGGCTTCTTTTTTTCTTTTTTTAAAACAGGTATATTCATAGCATACCTGACTATTCCCAGAGAATACTGGGATACGCTTTGATCACACCATCTTCCGCAGGTCTAGGGGTCTAGCCTCTTGTTTGATAAAATTTTTTAAGTTATAATTAATTATCTCACAATTTCAGAGGTATCGCAATGTATACATTTATGGATAAGGATTTTCTTCTGACCACCAAGACGGCTCAACGGCTGTATCACGAAGCCGCCGGGGAAGAACCTATTTTTGATTATCACTGTCATCTCATTCCCAAAGAGATAGCCGACAACCGGCGGTTTCCGGATCTCGCGTATATGTGGCTCGGAGGGGATCATTACAAATGGCGGGCAATGCGGGCTAACGGCATTGATGAACGGTTTATCACTGGCAACGCGGAGCCTTATGATAAATTTCTTGCCTGGGCGGAAACCATACCGTATCTGATTGGTAATCCCCTGTATCATTGGACCCATCTGGAACTTCAGCGGTATTTCGGGATTACCGAACCCTTGAACAAGACCAGCGCGCCGGCAATCTGGAAAACCGCAAATGAGCGGCTGCAGCAGGACCAGAATCTTTCAGTATACGGTATTTTCAAGCAGTTTAAGGTATACGCTGTAGGAACCACCGACGATCCGGCGGATACCTTAGAATGGCATGAAAAGATCGCCGCAGCCCAGGAGACGGCTACCAAAGTTCTTCCCTCGTTTAGACCAGATCGGGTTGTCAACATTGAAAAACCGGATTTCGCCGAATATATCGCCTGCCTCGGCAAAGCCGCAGGGAAAACCATTGCGAAATTAGAAGACCTTCTTGAGGCGCTTCGGTCTCGGCTTGATTTATTTGACGCCAGGGGATGCCGCGCTGCGGATCACGGCTTAGAATACATTCCCTTTGAGCTTGATCAGGACGTCCCCTCAGAAGCGAATTTGGAAAAAAAAGCATCTGAAACGTTTAGTAAAGCCCTTGCCGGGGACCTGGTTGATCGGGCTTCCCTTGATGCCTACAAAACCTTTGTCCTCTGTTTTTTCGCTTCTGAATATCATGATCGAGGCTGGGTCATGCAGCTTCATCTTGCGGCGATCCGCAATGTCAATTCCCGAATGTTTAAAATTATCGGTCCTGATACCGGCTACGACGGGGTTCAGGATCACCGGATAGCCTCAAAGCTGGTTCGTTTCTTCGATCTCTTGGAAAGTCAGGAGAAACTGCCCAAAACCATCCTCTACAGTCTCAACCCCAAAGATTTTTATACTTTAGGCACTGTCATGGGAGGCTTTCAGGGCGGCGGAATCCCCGGCAAGATGCAGCTTGGTTCGGCGTGGTGGTTTTTAGATCACCGGGACGGTATGGAAGAACAGATGAAATTACTCGGAAGCGTCGGGCTTCTTGCCCGTTTTGTCGGGATGCTCACAGATTCCCGAAGTTTCTTGTCCTATCCTCGGCATGAATATTTTCGGCGGATTCTCTGCAATATACTGGGCATTTGGGCTGAAGCCGGGGAAATTCCCAATGATTTCAACCTGTTAAGCGGCATGGTCAGGGATATTTCTTTCAGAAATGCCGAGAGTTATTTTAAATAGGTGCGGATATGATCCTATATGACCGGAAATTGGCAACGGTTTATAAAGAGTACGGCATCATGCTGCCTATTTCTCCTTCTAGGGCAGATAGGATCGTAACCTTTCTGGAGCAAAACGGCGCGCTTGAGCAGGCTCCGGTTAAGCCGGTATTTGATATACCCGGGGCGCTCCATATTTTGGGAGACCGGGAACCGGTTATAACCAGAGCTGATGTGGAACGGGTTCATCAGCGGGAATTTGTCGCGGACCTTTATGAAGGCTCTGAAGGGCTTGAGCAAGCCCTTCTTAACGCCTGGGAGCTGATCGACTGTCAAGGGAGACCTAACCGGTATGAGCCGGACAAAAAGCTAAAACCCTTGGAAGGGTTATTTCAAAACGTCTTAGCTCAAGTCCAAGGGACCTATCTTGCTTCACGGCTCGCGTTATCGGGAAAAGAAGGGAGACCGGGCTTCTGTTACTATCTGGGAGGCGGAATGCACCACAGCCGGTACGATCATGGAACCGGATTCTGTCTGATAAACGATATCGTAATTGCAGCCCGAAAACTTCAGGCTGAAAACAGAGCGGTTCTTATCTGGGTGATAGACGTTGACGCCCATAAAGGATGCGGCACCGCTGAATTGGTACGCTTTGCCAGAGACCGAGGCGAACTCGGTTACAGCCCAAAGGGTCCGGATATCTGCAATCTTTCGATCCACATGGCTTCAGGGTGGCCCCTTGACCCGGAAACCCTGAAGACCGCTCTCCCGGATCGAGCGCCGCGGATCGAGGCGGACGCGGAAATTCCTATTCCCCAAGCCGGGGAAGCTCTGTACATAGAAGCCTTAGAAAAGGGTATAACCCTTCTTGAAACCCGCTCCCAAAACCGCAGTCCTGATTTGGTCATTGTAGTTGACGGCGCGGATCCATACAAAGACGACGAGCTGCTTTCAAGCAGCCCCCTCAAGTTGAGCTTAGAGCAGTGCCTTCAGCGGGATAGGCGCATCTATGAGTATCTCCAAAAACGGCGCCTCCCTTCAGTATGGCTCATGGCGGGCGGTTATGGAGAACATGCCTGGGAACCGGCGGCGTACTTTTTGAAGTCTCTTATCAAAACCGCGGGAAAACCTTATAGAAAAAACCCTTTAGGTCTGGGGATATAAGGCGGCACAGCGGCAAAAGATAGGTTGGAAATCCTTTGACATGTACGAAAAGATAGGTGAGAATAAAATCGTGAAGATACAGAGGGCTTTCAAGGTAAGACTCTATCCCGCCACTGAACAGGCGGGTATATAAAAAAGGATTTGCTGCTGCAAGAGCGGGAATGGGTGTGTCCCCAGTGTCAGACAAAGCAGGGAATGGGTGTGTCCCCAGTGTCAGACAAAGCATGACAGAGACACCAATGCGGCAATAAATCTGGCTCAATTAGGAAACAATCTACCCACGCGGCGGGGGGAAGTAACGTCTATAGATATGGCGGCTCTGGCTCTTGGCAACAGGAGTGAAACCGCCGGAGAAAAATCCGCTTAGAAAAAAGAAAAGCGGGAAGGAAGTAGAAATCTTGGGGAGCAAGCCGGACAACCGACCCAAGCCCCAAGCCCCGGCATTTAGGCGTGGAGTAGCTGACGGAGAATGTTGCTAATTGACCCAATATGGGTCTATTCCCATAACTAAAAAAATAAGGTATTATATATATAGAAACTATTAGGTGGTAAAAATGGATCCCATTATCTTAGCGTCTGGTTCATTACGGCGGCAAGAATATTTCCGGCTTTTGAACCTCCCTTACAACATTATGCCAGCTCAAATAGATGAAGACTATGAGGAAGGAGCGCTTCCTCAGAAAGTAGCTGAAAATATGGCGGTCCGGAAGGTGAATAAGATTCTCGAACTTCTCAAAGGTAAGACTCCGCCTTGGATATGCGGGGCTGATACTATTACCGGGGTGGACGGAAAGATTTTCGGAAAACCCAAGGATCGAGAGGATGCCCACCGGATGCTCTCAAAAATTCACGGACGTTCTCATGAGGTAATTACGGCGGTCGCTTTGTTTAACGGCAAGGACAGGACTATGGACTGCCGATCAGTGGTCAGTATTGTAACTTTTGCCCGGCTTACGGAATTGGAAATCGAATGGTATCTCAATACCGGTGAATGGCAGGGCGTAGCCGGAGGCTACAAGATTCAGGGCTTGGCGGGGTGTTATATATCCAGCATCAAAGGTTCTTATAGTTCCATTGTGGGCTTGCCAATACGGGAATTTTATGTCATGTTAAGAGAGAACGGTTATCCCTACGGGGAATTATAACTATCCGGCGTTTTGTAAAGAAAAGCGCCGAGTTTCCGCCGCCTGCTTTAGGCGGTGAGATAAAGGGAAGGGACCGCTTTGGGCGGACCGAGAGAGGACATTGTGGCTGTAGTTACTATGAAAAGCCTATTGGAATCTGGCGTACATTTCGGACATCAGGTTAAGCGTTGGGATCCGCGGATGAAGAAGTATATCTTTGCGGAACGGAACGGCATTCACATTATTGATCTGCAAAAGACCATTCAGTCGATTAAGGACGCGTACGACGCGGTGCGGAAAACCATTGCCGGCGGTAAGACCATCCTGTTTGTAGGCACCAAGAAACAGGCTCAACAGGCGATCCAGAAAGAAGCGGAACGATGCGGGATGTATTATGTGAACAACCGATGGCTTGGAGGAATGCTTACCAACTTTGTTACCATCAAAAAGTCTCTGCTTAGACTTAAAAAGCTGGAAAAGATGGAAGTAGATGGAAGCTTTGAGAACCATACCAAGAAAGAGATCGCTTCTTTTAACAAAGAACGAGCGAAACTCGAAAAAAATCTGGGGGGCATCAAGGAAATGAAGGAGCTTCCCGGAATTTTGTTCATCATCGACACCCGTAAAGAAGCCATCGCGGTAGCCGAAGCCAAGCAGCAGGGCATACCTATTGTGGCGGTAGTGGATACCAACTGTAATCCTGAAGGCATCGATTATCCTATTCCCGGCAATGACGACGCGATTCGGGCGATTACGCTTTTTACCCAGATCATCGCCAATGCGGTGGAGGAAGCAGATAACGAAGTAGGTCTCAAGATCATTGAAACCTTGGGGGACGATGACGAAGATCTGGAAAACATGATGAACAGCGATATGTCTATAAAAGAAGAAGATCAGGAGATCGATATCGCATCCTATTCTTACGGCGGGAACCCCAGCGTTGATGCGGCGGATAATGAAAACAATGAATTGTCAGTAGATGATAAGATCTATGATGAAGAATAAGTAAGCTAGAGGAAGGGGGAAAGGATTTCCCCCTAAAAACCAGCATAAGGAGTACAGACATGGCAATTAGTGCAGCAGATGTGAAGAAACTTCGGGAGATAACCGGCGCAGGACCCTTGGAATGTAAAAAGGCTTTAGAAGAAACCAATGGGGACTTTGGGTTAGCGGAAAAACATTTAAAGGAAAAAGGGCTTGCGGCAGTGGAAAAACGCTTGGATCGGGCGACTAACGAAGGTAAAATTTTTGTTAAGTTGCAGGATAACCGTGCAGCCTTGGCGGAAGTGACCACTGAAACCGACTTTGTCGCTAGAAACCCTGAATTCATCGCGGTAGGAACCGCTATTGTGGATCGGATTCTTGAGAAAGGATATACTGAAATTCAGAGTGATTTGACCGCTCTGGTAACGGATCTGGCGACCAAGATAGGGGAAAATATGCACCTCAAGCGGATCAAACTGATTGCGGCTGGGGCGGAAGAGTATCTTGCCTACTATATTCATGGAGACGGCAATATCGGGGTGGTTGTGAAGCTCGGGGCAGATAAGCCGGAAGTCTTGAAGCAGGAAGGGACCCAAGAGTTCGCTCATACTATCGCGCTTCATATTGCGGCTTTTAATCCTTTAGCTTTGAGCAGGGAGAAACTCGATGAGGTCTTCATCAAGGAACAGGAAGAGATGTTCCGCAAACAGATGGAACAAGACCTGAGTATGCAGGGAAAACCCGCTAACGTACTTGAAAATATTCTTAAAAACAAGGTAAAAAAGTATGTTTCCGAGATTTGTCTTTTGGACCAGGGCTATGTAAAAGATGATAATCTTACCGTAGCGCAAGCCCTTGCGGAATGCGGCAAAAATCTGGGCGCATCTTTGAGCATCAATGATTATGTGTACTTTAAAGTTGGGCAGTAAGGATAACCGCTATGCATAACGTCATCACCGAATCCGAAGAACGGATGAAAAAGACCGTTGCAAGCCTCAAAGACGGGTTTGCTTCCCTAAGAACCGGCCGGGCTTCGGCATCGCTTTTTGATAAAATCAAGGTTGACTGCTATGGGGATAAATCCCCTCTGAATCAAGTAGCGAATATAACGATTCCAGAAGCGCGGCTTATTGTGATTCAGCCTTGGGATAAGGCGCTTATCGGGGAAATTGAAAAGGCGATCAGGTCTTCTGAGCTTTCTTTGAATCCGAGTAACGACGGAAAGGTAATCCGCATCGCAATTCCGCCTCTGACTGAGGATCGACGGAAAGAACTGGTTAAAATCGCCAAAAATCAGGCTGAACAGAGCCGAGTCGCTGTTCGGAATATCCGCCGAGACGGTAACGATGAACTCAAAAAGCTCCTGAAAGACGGGGAACTTACAGAAGACGAGGAAAGTAAAGCCTCAGGAGAATTGCAGAAACTCACGGATGCCTATATAACCAAAGTTAATCAAGTTTTGGAAGAAAAAGATAAAGAAATAATGGAAGGTTAATGTCCGCATCATCACCACCCTGGACATCCCAAGTCCCGGCTCATATCGGTATTATCATGGACGGGAACGGACGCTGGGCCCAAAAGAGAAAGCAGCTTCGTACTCAGGGGCATCTTGAAGGTTTAAAAAGCGCCAAGCGTATTGTCAAAGCCGCAAGCGATCTGGGGGTGCGTTATCTCACGCTCTATGTGTTTTCCACAGAAAACTGGAAGCGCACAACCGAAGAAGTAGGGTTTATTATGGGATTGGTGAAGCAGTATCTTAGGGGTGAATTAGACTTTTACCGGCAGAACCGCATTAGGATCCGCCATACCGGGGACCCTGCGGGATTGCCGGCGGATATTGTCAAAGAACTCCATGAAGCGGCTGAGGAAACGCGCTTGTTTGAGGGTTTGCAAGTGATTCTTGCCCTCAATTACGGGGGCAGAGATGAAATTATTCGGGCTTTTCGGCGGCTATCTGGGACAGGAGTTTCGGCGGGAACCGTCACCGAAGAAGCCCTGGGTCAATGCTTAGATAACCCTGATATTCCTGACCCTGATCTCATTATCAGAAGCGCCGGAGAATACCGGATCAGCAATTTTCTGCTCTGGGAAGGGGCCTATTCAGAATACTATTTTTCAGATAAGTTGTGGCCCGACTGGACAGGAGACGATCTCGCTGCGGCTATTGCGGATTATCAGCAGCGGGAACGGCGCTTCGGGGGATTAAAAAATGAGTAAACTCGTAGAACGGCTGGTGATGTTCGCAGTCGGAGTTCCGGCGACCCTTAGTATTATACTCTTTTTGCCCCAGAAACATCATTTAGCGGCTAATAGTATTGTTATTGTACTCAGCGCTTTAGGCGCGGCGGAATTCGCGGGTATGCTTGCCAAAAAAAATATTTCCATCGGGTCTCTGGAAGCCGCTATTCTTGGGGTTTCCGGTCCTGTAGCAATGACCTTAGCGGTTAGTTTTGATTTCAGTTATCAGGCGATTGGGATTATATTCATTATCAGTTCTTCATGGCTGATAATTTCCCGGGTTTTTGCTTCAGAGGAAGCCTTGAAAGATACGATTAACCGAGCGGCTGGAGGCTTTGCGGTGATCCTCTATCCGGGAATGTTTATGACTTGGATTATCAGAATGAGCGGTTTGCCTAGTCCTAAGATGGTAATACTCATATTTTTGCTGATCGTCTTTGCTAATGATTCTGCCGCATGGGTTGCGGGACTGCTCTTTGGCAAGGGAAACCGAGGGATTCTCAAGGTTAGTCCTAATAAGAGTCTTGCAGGATTCATCGGGGGCATCCTATGTTCCACCCTCATTGGCTTTGGCGCGGTATTTTTCATTCCCGATATATTTACTTCGTATCGGTTTCCCTCTCCTCTTGCAGGGCTTGTCTTGGGGTTTCTGTCTGCTGTGGCAGCCACTATGGGAGATTTAGGCGAATCCGCCCTGAAACGAAGCTCGGATATCAAAGATTCAGGACATATCATACCCGGCCGCGGCGGAGTGCTGGACACGATTGATTCCCTTAGCCTTGCCGCGCCGGTATATTATGTGTCCTATTGGGTTCTGTTTACCTAAAGAAGCGTTCAAAGCAGGCTTCGGAAGAGTCTCTGACCTATTCCCTATTCCAGTTATTTCCTGTAGATTTAGATAATAAATCTTAACAAGGAGTGTTCAAGGTGGAAGCTCTCAAGAAAAATCCTTCTTGGAAGGGACGGCGGGGTCCGGTAGTGCTGATTATCATGGACGGGGTTGGATACGGAAAGTATAAAGAAGGCGACGCGGTAGCAGATGCCAAAATGTATCATCTCTCTGGGATTACGTCAAAAAGCCTTCACACGAAATTAAAGGCTCATGGAAAGGCGGTAGGTCTTCCGTCTGACGACGATATGGGTAACAGCGAGGTCGGTCATAACGCGATGGGATGCGGACGGGTCTTTAATCAGGGGGCGGCCCTGGTTTCCCAGTCTATTCAAAGCGGGGCGATGTTTACCGGTCAGGCTTGGAAGGAGGTAACCGCTAACGTAAAAACTACGGGAGGGGCTCTGCATTTTATCGGTCTTTTCTCGGACGGCAATGTTCACAGTCATCTTGATCATCTCAAAGCTATGATTAAACAGGCAAAAAAAGAGGGGATCAAGAAGGTTCGGATTCACGTCTTGTTTGACGGTCGGGATGTGGGAGAGACCAGCGCTTTAGAGTACCTTGATCCCTTTGAAATATTCTTGAACCAAGAACGGACTTCGGATTTTGACCCCCGAATCGCTTCCGGCGGGGGACGAATGTGGATCACCATGGATCGGTACGGTGCAGACTGGACAATGGTTGAACGGGGCTGGAAAACGCATGTCCATGGAGAGGTTCGGCAGTTCAAGTCCGCCCGGGAAGCAGTAGAGACCTACCGCAAGGAGATCCCCGGCATCATTGATCAAGACCTCAAAGAGTTTGCCATTGCTGAAAATGGGAAGCCTATTGGAACCATCGAAGACGGGGATTCGGTAATCTATTACAATTTCCGAGGGGATCGGGCTTTGGAAATCACCGCTGCTTTTGAGGAAGATGCTTTTAATAAATTTGAACGAAGGCGCCGTCCCAAGGTCTGTTACGCAGGCATGATGGAGTATGACGGGGATCTGCATGTTCCAAAACGCTATCTAGTAAGTCCTCCTTCTATTGATCGAACTTTAGGAGAATATCTTGCCGCCGCTAAGGTGCGGACCTTAGCGATCTCTGAAACCCAGAAATACGGGCATGTCACCTATTTTTTCAATGGCAATCGAACCGGCAAGTTTGATGAAAAATTGGAAGATTATGTGGAAATCAAGAGCGATGTCGTGCCTTTTGAACAGCGTCCTTGGATGAAATGCGCGGATATTGCTGACGAAGTGATCAAAGCCGTCGGCTCTGGGAAGTACGATTTCATTCGGCTCAATTTCCCTAACGGCGATATGGTAGGGCATACCGGCATATATCAGGCGGTCATTTGTTCTATGGAGGCAATGGACCTTCAGCTTGGACGCATTGTCAAAGCAGTGGAAGAAACAGGCGCGGTTATGGTGATCACTGCGGATCATGGAAACTCAGATGATATGTTTGAGCATAACAAGAAAGACGGAAAGGTCCTGTACAAAGACGATGGTACGCCCAAGGCAAAAACGAGTCACAGCCTTAATCCGGTTCCTTGTATTGTGTATGATCCTGAATATAAGGGAGAATACGTCAATGATCCTAAAGAAGGGTCCCTGCGGGAAGGTTTAGGAATCAGTTCCATTGGGGCTACATGCATTCATCTGCTGGGCTATACGCCTCCTGCGGATTATGACGCGTCGGTACTCAACATGAACTAATCCTTTTGTTCAAGATCATATCCACAGATTGGCGCAGTTGTTTTATCTGAGCAAATCTGTGGATTATATTATTATATTGAGGTTTTTAATAGTATGATTGTGGTATTATCAAAACATATTTCTCCTCATGACAGGGAGATGATACGCATATATTTGAGGGATCGGGGGTTTGCCCTGCGGGAACAGTATTTTGACGACGCCGTTATTATTGGCGCAACCGGAAAAGGGGTTGTAGACTTTCAAGAACTGCGTAATCTGCCCGGTGTTGAAGGGGTAAAAGCTACGTCAAAGCCTTATGAATTAGCCTCCAGAGATACTAAGCGGGAAGACACGATAGTTACGGTAGGACCGGTCACCATAGGAGGTTCTCGGATTTCAGTAATTGCCGGTCCTTGCGCGGTGGAAAGCAAAACCCAAATCCATGAGACTGCGGCGATGGTCCGGGAATCCGGAGCGGTAATGCTTCGAGGAGGCGCGTATAAACCGAGAACCAGTCCTTATGCGTTTCAGGGCTTGGGCATGGAAGGGCTTGAATATATGAAAGCCGCTGGAGAAGCCCTGAATATGCCTATTGTTACCGAGGTGGTTTCCCCGGAATTGGCGGTTCAGATGAAAGATTTGACTGATATGTTCCAGATTGGGGCCCGGAATATGCAGAACTTTGAATTGCTGAAAAAAGTAGGGTCTCTTAAAAAGCCGGTACTCCTGAAACGAGGACCTTCCGCAACTATTGAAGAATGGCTGCTTTCAGCGGAATATCTTCTTGCTTCCGGCGCATGGGATGTCGTGCTTTGCGAGCGGGGGATTCGGACTTTTGAGACGTATACTCGTAATACCCTAGATATCTCGGTTATTCCGGTGGTAAAAGAATTGTCCCATCTGCCGGTACTTGTGGATCCAAGCCATGCGGTGGGTATTCGGGCAAAGGTTTCGCCTGTGGCTTTAGCCGCCGTTGCGGTCGGCGCTGACGGTCTTACCCTGGAAGTCCACCCCAGACCGGACGAAGCCCTTTCCGACGGTCCGCAGTCGCTCTACCCTGAACAGTTTGAACGGCTTATGCGGGACATTGAAGCTATGGCGCCGGTAGTCGGGAAGGAACTGCTCAGAACTCCGGGTCCTAGGTATGGGAGACAGACGGCAAAGACTCAAGAAGGGGGTCTTTCAGTAAAATCTTCTGACAAAGTAGCTTTTTCCGGAGAACGAGGGGCGTACGCCGAACAAGCTTTGATGCGGGCTTTCGGCGAGGATACCCCTCGGCTTTCAACGGCTTCTTTCAGGGCGGTATTCGATGCGGTTCTTGAGGGGTCCGCTATGGCTGGAATAATGCCG
The DNA here is from genome assembly GCA_031280155.1 of Treponema sp. Taxonomy (GTDB): domain Bacteria; phylum Spirochaetota; class Spirochaetia; order Treponematales; family Breznakiellaceae; genus JAITHW01. Next base: position 11,108 of record JAITHD010000166.1, read on the forward strand.
GTAGAGAACAGTCTGACCGGTTCGATCCATGAAAACTACGATCTTTTCTTGCAGTATCCAGATATCGCCATTGTGGGAGAGCTGAAACTCAGGATCGTCCACTGCCTCCTTGGGGATCCGCAGGCTGCGCTTGACGACATTGAGATCCTGCGAAGCCATCCTCAAGGTTTTGCCCAGTGCCGGGAATTTTTAGACCAGCGTCAATGGCAGCTTGAATCTTATAATAATACCGCTACTGCGGCGGCTTCTATTGCCAAAGAAAAAAACATTCATATTGCCGCCATAGCCGCCGAAGACGCGGCAAAAGCCTTTGGGCTTAAAGTTCTCAAGGCGGGTATTGAGAGTAATCCCCTCAATTACACCCGATTTGTTATTATTTCCCGAAAAATTGGAGATAAAGCGCCGCCGCCGCCGCCCAGTCTTGGTTCGGATCCTCCTAACAAAGCGTCCCTTGTGTTTTCTGTGCCTGACAAACCGGGCAGCCTCTTTGAGTGTCTGAAAGTATTGAGCGAAAGCGGTATAAATCTTTCCAAACTTGAATCCCGTCCTATTCATGGTCAACCGTGGCGGTATCTTTTTTACGCTGATGTGAGCGTTCCTGAAACGACGCATATTTTTGAAAAGATATTAGAAGAATTAAAAACAAAAACCGAAGATTTTCGATTTTTAGGAGCCTATCGAGCGTCATTGTAAGATGAAAAAGCCCCGGCTTTTCTGGAAGCCCTATTTGCCGACACAAAATCTGCTGAACATGACTTCAAGAATTTCCGCTGTCGAAACTTCACCGGTTATCTCGCCGAGGGCGTTCACCGCTTCCCGCAGAAAAGGCGCTATCAAGTCCAGGGATTGCCCTTGATCAGAGAGGGTCAGTCCTTCTTCTAAACTCACCATAGCCGTATCTATAAGGACTTTTTGCCGTTCAGTGGCTATTCCGGGGCTGAAAGAACACGCCGGCTCTTTAGATTTGGAATCATTGACCAGTTGAGCGGCTATGGCGGTTCCTAGTTCCAGGAGACCTTCACCGGTTTTTGCGCTGATTTTAAACAAAGGAAAAATCGGCGCTGATTCCGGCAGAGGCGCTTTATCGAGTTTGTTCCATAAGGCTATAATCTTATTGATTTGACTTTCACCAGACCCGTGGGCTTGAAAAAACGCCTTATCTTCCGGCGTGATGCCCTGAGTTCCGTCAATGAGATACAGTATCAGATCCGCTGCTTTCAGGAGTTCCCGACTGCGGGCAACGCCGATTTGTTCAACTGGGTCATGAGAATCTCGAAGCCCCGCAGTATCCGCCAAACGGATTGGAATGCCTTCAAGAGAAATCCACGCTTCGATCCAGTCTCTCGTAGTCCCTGGTATATCGGTAACAATGGAGCGATCTTCTTTGAGCAGCAGATTGAAAAGACTTGATTTTCCCGCATTAGGCTGTCCCGCAATAACAACCAGCGCTCCGTCATGGTAAAGCCGTTCTATACGGTACGATGTTGCCAGAGCCCGAAGCCGCGTAAGGGCTTCCTCGGCTGTCAGACGATCCGGTACCTGTCCTGCCGCTTCGTTAGTATCTGAATCTAAGATCTCGTCTTCTGAATAGTCTAAAAATAACTCTGTTTGGGCAAGAACCTGTACCAGCAATAGCTTAATAGTTTGGATTTCCTGTTTGAGGGACCCTGAAAGCCGGTTCACTGCATGATCCCGCCCCTCCTCGGTCTTTGCGGAAACCAATTCCATCACTGATTCAGCTTTGGTCAGATCCAGTTTGCCCTTCATAAAGGCGCGGAAAGTAAACTCTCCCGGCAGAGCATCTCTGAATCCCGCATTACGCAGAGACTGCAGCACTGCCTTGACCGTAGGAATTCCTCCATGACAGGATATATCCGCGCTGTCTTCACCAGTATAACTTTGAGGCTCCCGATATACTGAAACTAATACTTCATCAATTTTTTTATTTTCCCCCGAGGCTTTCAGAATCCAGCCGTAAACCACGGTGTTTCCCGGAGCTTCCCGAAGTTTTTCAGTTTGAGAAAAAACCTTGGCAAGTAAATCTATAGCCCCTTTCCCGGAAGTTCTGATAACAGCCAATGCGCTTTCACCTAGAACCGTTGCAATCGCGGCAATAGGCGTATCGTCGCCGTATGCGTAAGAAAGAGGGTTCATATTGTAAGTTCAGCAGTATACAGGGCGTAATTTTCTTGATCAAAGCACACAAAGAGAATTCGCTTAATCCCCGGAATTGCCGGCAGCGCTGCTTTGACGGTCTGTACCGCTGTTTTTACAGCCAAGGTCTTTGGATAACCGTAGACTCCGGTACTGATGTTCGGGAAAGCAATACTTTCCAGTCCTTCTTTTTGTGCGAGGATCAGGCTTTTACGGTAACAGGACCCCAGCAGTTCAGGTTCTCTTGCTCCGCCGCCGCGCCATATAGGTCCTACAGTATGGATAACCCGCTTACAAGGCAGTTTATATGCGCCGGTAATCACGGCTTCTCCGGCAGGACATCCCCCGTGGCGTTCAGCAATATTTTGACATTCCGCCAAAAGTTCTGGTCCCGCAGCCCGATGAATAGCGCCGTCCACACCGCCGCCGCCTAACAATGTTGAGTTAGCGGCATTGACAATAACATCTACCGCTAATGCGGTAATATCGCCCTGTATTACTTCTAATTCAGTCATAGTTTCTTATGTCAGCTACCCCGTCTAAAGGTTTTTTCTAGGGCTTGGGGCTTAGGCCGGTTGTCCGGCTTGCTCCCCACAATTTCTACTTCCTTCCCGCTTTTCTTTTTTCTTTTTTCTAAGCGGGTATTTCTACGGCGGTTTCACCCTTGTTTCCAAGAGCCGGAGCCTCCATATCCATAGACGTTACGTTCCCACGCTACGCGGGTAGGTCTATTTGACTTTTTTAGTATACAACAAGATAGACAGGAGGTCAAGCATGGTGGTACAAAATATTTTCGTTGCCCCTTATATCCCCAGCCCTAAAGGTTTTTTTTATAAGGTTTTCGGCGATTTCGATAAATGGCTAGAGCGGGCGCGATCAGATATTCTATCTAAACAGATGGGGAACCGCACCAAAGATAGGAAACATATAAAATCAGTGTTTGGAGCAAAAGATCAGCGGTTCAAATCTTGATATATTCAACATTCTTTACCGGTATATTTATGTTATAACTATGTTTCAGAGGGAATGCCGAATGCCTCCCGCAGCGGTTTGAAGGTATGTCTTTTCCTTGTATGCTATTGCTCTTTTTTATAATCCAAACGATATGCCATGCTTTGTTTTCCGCATTTATTTCGATTATTTAACTTACTTTACTATATAATGAAAGGATATTATTATATAGTATTAGATATAGAGGAGTAACACCAGACAAGAACGCCTTATTCGGCAATGCAGAACGTGTGGCGCTCCATGACAACGATGTATGTACGCTTGACCAACCAGACGTGGAGTAAGCAGACAATAAGGATTGAAAGGTCTGTTCCGTTGCTTATCCGGTTCGCCGTAAAACCCCTGCCTGTAGTCCTGGGGTTTTACGGTGTAACGAAAACGTTTTGTAACACCATGCTTGACCTGCCTGTCTGCCTTGTGGTATACTCAATATGTCGAATAGACCTACCCGCGCAACGTGGGAACGTAACGTCTATGGAGATACCATAAGATAGGGGAATATGGGTTGGAACCGCTGTAAAAGCTCCCTTTAGGGAGTTTTGCGATAACCTCGCTATGCCCCAGGCGCGTATCGTCGAAGTAGAAATCTTGGGAGTAAGCCGGGCAGCCGGAACAAGCTCCAAGCCCTAGAAAAACCTTTAGGCAGGGGGGGCTGACAGTTTACTAGGTTTATATACTAAGGGGGAATAGATGACTGATCTGCAAAGCGACGTACTGGAAGATGAAGATTTTGATACGATTTTATCCTCGGATATAGATTTTTCAGGAACCCTTAGCTTTGAAAAACCTTTTTTGGTTCGCGGGAAACTTAGCGGCGAAATCATAGCTCATGGACTGCTCATGGTTGATACTGAAGGAGTTGTGGAAGCTCATATTCATGCCCCCAAGGTAATCGTCAGGGGTTTCGTAAACGGGAATATCACTGCCGCTGATAGTATAGAACTGACTGCCACTGGAAAGGTTACGGGTAATATCAATACGCCCATTCTTTCTATGGAAGCCGGCAGTCTATTTAATGGATTGTGTACTATGGATAGAAAAGCATTGGAGCATGAGAGTAACTAGTAATCGAATTATTATAGGACTTATCGGGGTTCTCCTGTTTGGAGGGATGGTTTTTTCTCAAACTCAGACTAGACCTGACGCGTTGGCGGAATACCGAAACGGTAATTATGAACGGGCAATAACAATATGCAAAGATGAAATCCGAGCAAATTCAAGAAATCTTGACGCCCATGTTGTGATCTGTTGGAGTCTGATACGGTTGAGCCGGTATCAGGAAGCCTTAGAATACGCTCGTATGGGTCGGGGGATCAGTCGATATGATCCGCGAGTCATTGAAATTTTGGGGGAAATCAATTATTACGAGGGGCGAAACGCTGAAGCCCTCCAATATTTTCAGGAATATATCAATCTTGCCCCAGAGGGGCAACGGATCGAAACGGTCTATTATTTTCTTGGAGAAATCTATATTCGGCTTGGACGGTTCCGTCACGCGGATATCGCTTTGTCTACCGCGGTTCATTGGATGCCCGGCAATGCGTCATGGTGGACTCGCCTTGCGTATGCCCGGGAAAGCGCTGGGGATTTGCAGGAGGCAGTTGCCGCGTATGAGCGGGCCCTATCCCTGAATTCCCAGCTTACTGATGCCCGTAGAGGTCTGACCAGGGTCAGGCAATCCCTAAATTCCCAATAGATAATGTTTTCTGTAGCGTTTTATACGTTAGGGTGTAAATTAAATCAGCTTGAAAGCGAATCCATTGCGGAGTCCTTCAGAAACGCGGGTTTTAAGGCGCTTCCTTGGGAATCTGGAGAGGAACATCCTTCTTTGCTGATAGTCAATACCTGTACTGTAACTTCAAAGGCGGAACAAAAAGCCCGCCGAATCATTCGGGGAGCGTTAAAGGATCACCTGCAAGGGGTAATCCTTGTTACCGGTTGCTATGCCCAAATGGATCCCCTGAGTATTGAACTGCTGGAAAAAGAAACAACAGGCTGTTCTGAAAATCGGCTTTTTGTGATACCTGGGGATCAGAAAAGTACGCTGCTGGATTTGCCGAGATTTCTTATCCAAGAAAGCCGCCGGATTTTTGACGAATCCGGGGATTTATTCAGTACCGCAATGCCTGCTCTCGTGGCGGATCTAGTTTTTCAATGGGTTCAGACTGTTCCGAATAAAGGGTTTTCCCAAAAGCAGGAACGATTCCGTTTTAATCCGGGGAATTTTTTCTTTCATTCAAGACCATTCCTTAAAATCCAAGACGGGTGCGATAACGCCTGCTCTTATTGCCGAGTAAGCATAGCCCGGGGACCAAGCGTGAGTTTTGAGTCCCCGCATATTCTGGGGGCGCTGAAAACGTTAGAAGACCGAGGCTATGGGGAAGCAGTCTTAACCGGTGTAAATATCAGCCAATACCGGGACGGTTCAAGAGATTTAGCGGGATTATTGGATTATCTTCTTAGAGAAACCGACCATATCAGACTGCGCCTTTCTTCACTTGAACCTGAGGGTATTAATCGTGATTTACTTGCCGTATTGAGTAATCCTCGAATCCGTCCTCATATTCATCTATCGGTACAGTCCGGGAGCGTTTCAATTCTGGAACGTATGGGACGCCGATATACGCCAGACGTTATTGATCAGGCGGTACAGCGTATCCGTTCCGTAAAACACGATCCTTTTGTTGCTTGCGACATTATCGCCGGTTTTCCCGGGGAGACCGAAGAAGACTTTGAAGCAACGTATTGTTTGTGCTGGTCTCTTGATTTTGCCTGGATTCATGCCTTTCCCTATTCCCGCCGTCCCGATACCGCGGCGTATACCTTCAAAGAAGCCGTACCTGAGCGGGAATCCCGTCTTAGGGTTGATCGGCTTTTAGTCCTTGGCAATGAAGGACGGCGAAACTATATTCGCCGATGGCTGGGACGTACTCTGGAAGGGATAGCGGAAACTGACGCGGATTTACCTGCTTCCTTGGGGGCGGTCGTATCCGAAAACTATCTTAAATTGCTTCTTACGGGTTCTGTTGGGGACTCGCCGAAACCCGGCTCAATCTTGCGGTGCCGGCTCCTCGATTTTCCAGACCCTCCTGGTACATTATTTTCCGGTTTCGATGCTCTGGCGGTTCCTTTATAAAAGCTCGCCCTAACAGCCAATGCTTTAACAAGGAAACGGCAACATTTTTCTTTTAGTCCCTTGACTTGTATAATCAAATTAATTATACTTAAAAATATATTGAAAATGAGAGACTAGCTCATCTGGATAGAGCGTCAGCCTCCGGAGCTGAAGGTGGTGGGTTCGAGTCCCGCGTCTCTCAAATAAAAACTGTCTATTTTAGAGGATGCCCCGGCGTTTTATGCTTATCCACTGATTACATCAATCTTTGCAATATGACTGAGACCTCTTGTCGTATACCAAAAAGTTCTGCGCCGTTTGTCCTAAAAATTATTGGAAAAGATAGTTGACAAAAATTTATGAAACTATATAATAGTTTGCCATCATAGGAGGATATTAAATTTGAAAAAACGATGGTTTGTTGGTATAAATCTGTTTTTAGTGTTCTTTTTTTCATGCGCGACTTTCAATCGTAAAGAACCATATCCCAATATGGATATTTTTAATGACAATCATACTACGGCGTATGAATTTAAAAATAGCGATTCTGATAAATTGGTAATTTATATTGATGGAACAAGTTATTACTCAGTATTGGGGTATAAAAATGGCGGTAATTGGGATTATGTATCCTTTGGATATTTTCTTGTGAAATTGTTGCGGGATGATTTTGTTATTTTAATTCCTGAAAGATTAAATATGCAAATAGGAACGTATTATTATCTTGATCCCGAAATAAGAAAAAACTATGTATTAGAAAATTTGGTTGAAACGTATTCTTCAACGATCAATTTATATCTAAAAGAACATA
>JAITHD010000194.1 GCA_031280155.1 Treponema sp.
ATCAAGAACACCGGATGAAACAAATGCCGGTAGGCTGGGGCCAAGCCGGATATTTTTTATTCCCAGATAAAGCAGGGTAAGCAGAATAGCCGCCGCCTTCTGTTCATACCAGGAAATCACCAGCGTAAGCGGAAGATCGTTTACACCGCATTTGAAAGCATCCGCCAGCGCTGCCGCGACTTTAATGGCGGAATAGGCATCGTTGCACTGGCCCATGTCCATAATGCGGGGAAGACCGCCGATAGAACCAATATCCAAATCATTAAAACGGTATTTACCGCACGCCAGGGTCAAAATCACCGTATCTTTGGGCGTTTGTTTTACAAAATCAGTGTAATAGTTACGCCCCGCCTTCGCGCCGTCACAGCCGCCGACAAGGAAAAAGTGTTTTATCGCCCCGGATTTTACCGCTTGAATGATCGTATCCGCAGCGCCCAATACTGTGTCCTTGGCAAAACCGGTGATAACGCTGTTTCCGCCGTTTATACCGGTCATGGGGCGGTTTTCCGCATAGCCCCCCAATTCCAATGCTTTGTTGATGACCGGCGTAAAATCTTTCTTGCCGTCTTTTTCGCTGATATGGCAAAGTCCGGGATACGCGGTAACCGCAGTCGTGAACACCCGGTCTTTGTAGGAATCTTTTACCGGCATGATGCAGTTTGTGGTAAACAGTACCGCGCCGGGAATATCCTCAAATTCCTTCTGCTGATTCTGCCAGGCGGTTCCAAAATTGCCTTTAAGCTGGGAATGGTTTTTCAATTCCGGATACGCATGAGCGGGAAGCATCTCTCCGTGAGTATACACGTTAATCCCTTTCCCGTCAGTCTGTTCCAGCAGCAGTTTGAGATCCCGCAAGTCATGGCCGGAAATGACCATAAAGGGGCCTTTCTCTATCATCAACGGAACAGTAACCGGTTTCGGAGTACCAAAGGCACTCGTATTTCCTTTGTCGAGCATTTCCATAACTTTAAGATTGACCTTGCCCGTTTCCATTGCCAGAGCGGTAAGCTCCTCCATGGCCAGCCCGGGTTCTCCTAACGCTTCGAGGGCTTTGTAGAAAAAGGCGGTAACTTCCGGGTCGGTAATTCCCAGCACAAGGGCATGATACGCATAAGCCGCCATGCCCCGCAGACCAAAAAGCACGAGGGATTTAAGGGAACGAATATCCTCCGGAAGTTTCCAGAGCTCCGAAAGGTCAAAGGCGCTGCACTTCGCCGAATCAACAAACAGCTTTATGCGCTCCTCGTGTACTTCCCTGATGAGCTGTTCAAGTACATTGTTGTCAAAATTGACGTTAGTAACCGTTGCAAAGAGACCTTCCAGCATAAGATGCCGGGTATGGGCGGAAGGAATGCGCCGGTTTGCCGTTTTCGCCAGCGTAATAAGTTCTCCAGTCAGCCTATCTTGCAGGAGCGCGGTCTTATCAGTCTTTCCGCATACTCCTGCTTTTCCTGTACAGCCTTTTCCGCCGGCGGTCTGTTCGCATTGATAACAGAACATATTTGCCATTATGAAACCTCCATTGACATTATTGAATAAAATATATATCTATAAAGCAGTCAAATCGGTTGTTTTTACAACAAAAAGGAATAAAAATGCGAAAATTTATACTTCCATTGCTTGGCTGCCGCCTTTTTGACGGTATCAAGGTTGAAGAGATTGAGAAACTTCTGGATTGTTTTCACGCCCGGTTGCGGAAATTTGAGAAAGACGCCTATATTTTTATGGAAAATGATGAAATATCTGCTATGGGGATTGTCATTTCAGGCGCGGTTCATTTGATACGGGATGACTTCTGGGGAAAGAGGACTATCATAGCCCGTATTGCCGCCGGAGAGATTTTCGCGGAATCTTTTGCCTGCGGGAAGACCGGGCGGCTCCCCTTGAGCGCCGTAGCCGTTGAAAAGACCGAAGCGCTTTTTATCCAAGCCCAAAAAATAAGCGCGTTGTGCGTTTCAGCCTGTCCGTTCCATACACGAATTTTAAACAATATGATTCAGGAGCTTGCCGGGAAAAATATCACGCTTATAAATAAAATACAGCATATTACCCAGCACAGTACCAGGGAAAAGCTTATTTCGTACTTATCCGCGCAAGTCCGGAAATCGGGCAGTTCCAGTTTTGATATTCCGTTTAACCGTGAGGAATTGGCGGAATTTCTTTCGGTGGACAGAAGCGCCATGTCTTCCGAACTTGGCCGCATGAAAACCGATGGTCTTTTAACATTCAGGAAAAACCATTTTACCCTTTTGAAAAAATAGCCCATACTTTTTACACGACAAACCTTGTTGCTTACACCGTCAGCTCCCCCCGCCTAAAGGTTTTTTCTAGGGCTTGGGCCGGTTGTCCGGCGTGATCCCCAAGATTTCTCCTTCCTTTCCGCTTTTCTTTTTTCTAAGCGGGTATTTCTACATTCGTTGCCCTTTATATCCCCTGCCTAAAGGCAGGGGGTTTACGGCAAACCGGATAAACTGTTTTTTGAGGGAATAACCCAAATATCTGTTTCGCGGCACCTGTCATTTACCGATGAATTTGGGCTTAATGAGTATAAGCAGCGCCGGTACGACAAGCAGACCCACCAAGGCGCTCATAATCATCGCCATAGTAATAAGCAGCCCCAGATCCGCAAGCATATTGAACTGAGACAAGAGCAGCACTCCAAACCCCGCGCCTACAGACACAGCGTCAACAATAATCGCAAGCCCGCAGGTATTGTACGCCCGTTTGAGGAAATCCCCTTTTCCGCCGCCCCTTAGGTATTCGCGTTTATAGGATTCAAGATAATGGATCGTATAGTCAATGCCTATCCCCATGGTCAAACTGGAAATCATCGCGGTTCCAATATTAAGTTTGATCCCAAGCAAGCCCATAACCGCAAAGTTAATGAGAATCAGCAGGATCAAGGGGGCGCTGCTGATCAAACCCGCAACCAAGGAACGGTTGCAGACCGCTATAATACAAAAGAGAAATGTCAAGGCAATAACCATAGATGTCCAAAGAGACTGGACCACTAAATTATTCAGAGAGGCTTCTACCAGCGCGGAACCTCCAATTATAACCTTCACATTATCCGGAAAATTCGCGTTCACAAAATTACGCATCTCCGCTATCGCCCGATCTGTGTCAGCTTGTCCGACAGTACGGAGCTGTACGGTGGTCTTGATTGCGGTAGGCTCTAAAGGATCGTTAGCGTAAGAACTGATATTTCCTGAAAGAAGAATCAGATAGTTAGAGACTAACTGCCCCAGCTCTTCCGGGGTGGTTTTCCTGTACCGAGCCGGATCCGACGGGATTTCATAATATGCCGCCCCTTCATAGTTGACCAGCTTTTTCACTTCCCATACCAGGGATGCTGTATCCATAATTCCGCCCCTGCCTGAACTTGCGGCTTGCTCCAGCAGTTCTGCCAATTCCTTGGGAGTATAGGGTTGTTCAGTCGTTTCCGACGGTGCGCTGACCGAAGATTCATGTGTAACGCTAAGGTCTTCGTCAGCGCCGCCAAACCCGAACCCAAAATCCGTATTGCTCTCAAAACCGCCGAACCCAAACCCGAAATCTCCGGTCCCGCCGGGAACAACCGCGGCGGGTTTCAAACCTTCCGGCGATTCATCGATATTGAAAACTTGATTAATCCGTTTGACCAGATCCGTAAAGCCCATTACCTTGCCCACTTCAGGAACTCCTGCGGAAAGATACATATTCAGATCGTCAACCGCTTTTAATGTAGCAGGATGAAGCATAATATCGGAAGTTTCCGCCTGAATCACAATGCTTACCACCTTGGAGCCGCCGAATTTTTCCCGAATAAACCGTTCAGATTTATGAATATCTGTATGAGGCTTGAAATATTCTATAAATATATTATCTATGACGATTTTAGAAGCGCCGTAGAGAGAAAACCCGAACAGTATCCCCGCAATTCCCAAGATGAGTTTATTTTTTTTGAGAATTCCCGCAAAATAATCCCCAACAGGATTCGCTGATTCAAAACTTTTTCCCTTGGAAGCCAGGATCCGCAGCTTCCGTAAAGGCTTAGGTCCTCGGATGATCAGGAGCGACGGAATCAGGGTAAGCGTAATCAGGAAGGATGCCAGAACCCCAAAGCCGGAAAAATATCCGAATTCCCGAATAGGAAGGACTTTAGTAAAACAAAAGGACAAAAAACTGACCGTTGTAGTAAGGGCGGCGAGCAGAAGGGCGTTCCCGATTTTGCGTACCAGATTCAAAATAAAACGACGATGCTCTTCCCTAGTCATACTGCCGAAATCTACTTCAGCGTCTTCTATATAGTGAATGATCAAATGAAGCCCGTACGAACTGCCGACCGCAATCAGGATGACCGGCAGAACCGTAGAGATAACGGACAATTTCACGCCGAAAAGAGGCATAGCCCCAATAGACCAGATAACCGCAATAACAACCGAAAGAAGCGACAGAGCCACAAAGCTGATCCGCCTAAGCGGAAGAAAGACAATCACCAATACTACAAGGATAACCAACGGCACCAGCAGCACGAGGTCTGTTTTGACCGCTTCATTGATGGTAGCGCTGATCACAGGCAGTCCAGCCACATAGACGGTTGCAATATCTTTGAACCTTTCCTGAGCCAGGTCCCGAATTTCCAGAAAACTATTAACTACCTCCGGCTGCCCCGCATTGTCTGAAGTAATATCCAAAGGCACTAAAATCTGAGTCGCCGTAAAATCATCGGAGATTAAGGAACGCTGATACATATCCCAAGAAAGGACCCGGCGCTTCAACTCCCGAATCTCCTCGGGAGTACCGGAAAAATCTTCTCTTACCAGTTTTTCTACTAACACAGTATCTGCTTCGCCGGTAATGTAATCACTGGTTATCAAGGAATTCACGGCTCCTACATGATCGATCTTGGCAATTTCATCTATATAGGCTTTGATTCGATAGAGAAAATCCTGATCAAATACGGTTCCGTATTTTCGTTCAAGCCCTATCAGGATGAAATTAGAGCTTCCAAAGGCGTCATCAATATATGTCGATACCACCCGAGCTTCGTCATCTTCCGGTACAAACCGATAATTATTATTATCCAGCTCAATTCTAAAAAGTTGGAAACCGAAAAAAAGGGTAATTCCCCCAATAACCGCTATAATCAGCCAAGGATGCCTAAACAATTTTTCCACTTTCTAAATCCTATATATCAGGCAATAACAAAAGAGATCGATCAATTCCTTCCTGAGCAATGCCTCGAAGAAGAATTTCAAAACTATGTTTTACTTCTTTGATAATGATCTGAGCGTTCCGTTTCGGTTCCGGCATTTTAGCTACATTTTCAACTATATAAGAAAATAAAGAAAGCATAGTCCGAGCAACCACGCCGGCATTGACCAAAGGATCAAAGGTTCCCTCCCCAATACCCTGCTGGATCATATCTCTAATCATGGTATAAAAAATATACGGTGAACGAGAACTGTCGGCGCCCTCTGTTTTGAAGTTCTCTTCAAAGGGGGTAAAGGGAAATGCCGGCGCAATGTAATGCTTCATGCTGAAGATGATGATCATGTCGTAAGAAGCGCCGAACATATCAAGATAACACCGCCAATGGAGCTTTATCATTTCCAGCGCAGACAGACCGGGGCGTATTTGAGTATAAAAATAGGTAATGAAACGGCTTGCGGCTTCCTCGCATATTTCCCTGTATAGGTCTTCTTTACTTGGGAAATAAAGATAGAGGGTCCCTTTACTCAACTCCGCTTTTTTTGCGATGTCTTGCATACTAACGCCGTCAATCCCATGTTCCAGCAGGAGTTCCTTGGTGCATCGCAAAATAAGAGCCTTTCGCTCGACTTTCTCTCGTTTTTTTCGCTCATGTATTCCCATACTTTTTTCTTTCTGTCAGCTGCCCCCAGGCATAAAGTTTTTTTCTAAGCTGGTTTTTCTATGACGGTTTCACCCTTGTTTCCAAGAACCAGAGCCGCCACCCATAGACGTTGCTTCTCATGCCGCGTGGACAGATCTATCCGACTTTTTCAGTATATAACAAAACAGACTGGTTGGTCAATGATGTTGTTACAAAACGTTTTGTTGCGCCTTATCGAAACCGCCGTAACACCTTTTAGAAAAAAGAAAAGAGCGGGAAAGAAGTAGAAATCTTAGGGAGTAAGCCGGGCAACCGACCCGACCCCGGCATTTAGGCAGGTGGAGCTGACATCCGTTTTAATAAAGCAAGATTGGTATGATCTCTTCCCAGGATAAACCTTCCTGATTCTTCCGTTTTTTCAGATCCCGCAGGGTAAGCGGGTCTGTCAGGGGTTCTGTTCCGGGAATGATCAGCCATTGAGCGCCTTTTTTCTCAGCCAACTCAAACTGTTTGGTAAGTTTTCCTTCCTCAAGAAACACCTCGCAGGGAATTCCCGCTTCCCGCAGCTTCCCGGCAAGAACTTGATAAAGCCCGATAGCCCCTTCGTGAATACAGGCAATCCCAACCTTCGAGTACGTCAGTTTAGCCTCCAGTTTTCCCAAGGCTTCCAGCCCGGCAATAAGCCGGTCAAGACCTATCGAAGAACCTACGCCGCAGATAGTTTCCTTAGAATAGAGACCTGTCAGGTTATCGTATCTCCCGCCGGAACAAACCGAGCCTATATCAGGCAGGTCGTTGAGAAAGGTCTCGTACACAATGCCGGTGTAGTAATCAAGACCTCTAGTAATCGACGGATCAAGGACAAAAGAATCAGCGGTTCCTGTATCTATCATAAAACGGCGTATCAGCCAAAGCCGCTGAGATTCAGGGGAATCTCCTCCTGACGCTTGGGTAATGGTTTGGAGGATTTCTTCAAAACTGCCTTGGACTTTGATAAACGCGAGTATTTCCTCTGCCTTATTTCCGGCTGATTCCGAGAGCAGCCGTAAGGTCTCTTCGGGTCCGATTTTTCCAAGTTTATCCACAGTCCGCAGAATCTCCCTAGACTTTTCCTGAACCCCAAGATTCGAGAGGAACCGATTGAACAATCCCCGATGATTAATCCTGATGGTAACATCTCCAGCTCCGATAGCCTTGAGGGTATGCCGCATCATAAGGATCACCTCAAAATCCGCGGCCGGACTGTCGCTGCCGACTATATCAAAATCGCACTGGGTAAACTCCCGATACCTGCCTCGCTGGGTGTTTTCTCCGCGCCACACTTTGGCGATATGATACCGCTTAAAAGGCAGCGGCAATTCAGACCGATGTTCGGCGATGAAACGGGCAAAAGGCACGGTCAAATCAAATCGAAGCGCCACATCTCGTTCTCCATTGTCTTTAAAACGATAAATTTGTTTCTCCGTTTCTCCTCCGCCTTTTCCGAGGAGAATTTCCGCATATTCCAAAGCCGGCGTGTCGATAGGCACAAAGCCGAAAGACCGAAAACAACCCTCGATCCGCTCAATCAAGCAGCGCCGCGGAATCTCCCCGGAAGGAAGAAAATCCCGGAAACCCTTCAAGATTTTCGGTTGAATAAAAGTAGCCATATATGGTTTCATAATATAGAAGAAAACTTCAGAAAAGACAAGTCATATTTCCCCAGACTCATGGCTTTTACTTCAAAAAAATATTTCGACTCTTTACGCCGGGCCCGCTTAACAGAGATTCGGGGTTATTCTCTGGTACATTAACGGTTTTTTAACT
>JAITHD010000251.1 GCA_031280155.1 Treponema sp.
CCAGTTGTCCCTCATTGAAATGAGCGCTTATTGGGCTGTTTTTTTCAGGCACCCGGTACGCATCGGCTTCTCTTAGTATTGCCGGTCCAGTCTCCCGGGTCGAAGCCCGGTTCAATAGACCTTCTCTAAAACTGAATACTCCAATGAGCGCGAGTAATACGATGACAATACTTTTATAACCCCAGGAAAAACAGGAAGTTACGATTTTTATGCATAGCAATAGTAAGATGATAACACTCGCTATAAAAAAGAAAATGAAAAGTTTCCGGGGCCGCCACGGCTCGTCTTGGGTAATCTCAAAGCCCAGCAGCCGTTCCGCTTCTCGCCGAAGAGGAATAAACTGAGGTCCTCCAAGCTGTTCCCGTTCATTCCGGCGGATCTCCGCCAAGGCTTCGGGTATCTGTCCTTGGTTCCAAAGGCTGCGGATTTTTTCCAAGGCTTTTTCATAATCAGCCTGGAATAAAGGAAATCCTTGGAATCCGATTTCCGGCAATACCCCAGTTTGCTGGCTTTGGGGAGGCGGACTAGTATCTATGAGGGCATCATCCGGCGCTTTTTTTGCTTGTTTTTTCTGTTCCTGCCGGGGGATCAACGGAATACTCAGTCCCGGAATCTCTAAAGTAAGCCCTTCATGCTGAATCAAGCGGGTTTTCAGGGTAAATTCTTCGCCTCCTAGAGGAATAACCGCTAACCGTAGAAGAATTCCTTGTTCCAGATCAGTTTCTGAAAGAGGCTTATCCTCAAGGATTGCTTGTTTCGGTACTTCTTCCTGAAACAGTTTCTGTTTTGGGAGGGGGGTTCGGGGGTCCCAGTTGATAAGACGCAGCACCAATTCCCGGGACTCTCCAATAACAAGAGAAGCGGGAGGACCTATCCAAAAGAACTCAGGACGATATTCCCTGAAGGTTCCCTGAACATACCCGGAAACAGCCTCGGTAACAAAGATGTGGTCCGGCGTAATAATCTCAAAGGGGCTTAACGTAATGGCTCCTGAACGCTGGGGGATAAACCAATACTCCACCGCGGTCCATCGTTTAGATTCGATAATACGGGAGCCGGTGCGTATGCTTTCCAGCATGAGCGCCGGCGGCAGCGGGGGGTGCCGGACCGCGACTTCCGCTGGAAAAGGATGATCCACCATAAAAGTAATTATCCACGGGGAAGCAATGTTCGGATTTTCAGGAGAAGTTTGTATTTCAAAGAACGTCCTATCTGGAATCCCGTCGGTTTGGGACCATACCTCCATAAGCGGGAAGAGGTAAAAAAGGGATATTAATAATCCGGACCTGAAAAAGCCCCGTCTTCGATCCATTCTTGGCTTCTCCATTGGTTTAGTTCTTTTTGACGCAGATACTCAAACAAAGCGCCAGTTTGATCTTGAAAATCATCAGTTTCCCTTGATCTCTGAGAAAGGTCTGTTGGACTTTTCTTTTGTGCAAGCGAGAGGAGACTCAGCTCAAGATTTCGTTTTGCCTCGATACGGCTGCCGTCAACTTCCAGAGCCGCCCGAAACGCCTGAGCCGCTCCCGCGTAATCTCCCTCTTTGAAATGGACTACCCCGGTATTGTAATGAATCCGGTATACTAATTCTGGATACGGCGTTGTTGATACTTCTCGAAGGGTCTTTTCCGCTTCGGCAAAACGCTCCAGGGCTATCAGTTCCTCATCAAGCGTAAAATACACAAACCCAAGACCGAATTCTGCGTATGGGCGGGCTTCGCTATAGCGCTGGGCTTTGAGATAGGACCCAATAGCCTCGGTATGCATACCTCTAGAATTGAAAAAGTTCCCTTCCATAATGAGTAATGTTCCCGGTATTTTAGAACACGAACAGAACAACAGCATCAGAGCCGTCAAAAATATGTTCAGCCATTGGTTATGCACGAATCCGTCTCCTTTTTTCAAAAAGTTTCGATATCACTAGGCTCAATAAAGCTATAATAATAAAAATTTGCCACCGCGCCTGAGACTCCAGATGATAACCCTTAATGCCGGACTCAGGAGAAAGTCCTCGAAGATGAGCGGACAGCAGTTCCGGCGCGTCCCGACGGTTTCCATCTATATAGACTCCGCCGGTGCGTTCCGCGATATTCCGCAAGACCTCAGTCCGTCGATAACTTATGGAAGGCTCTTGATCAACCAGATCAGGAGTATCCTGGGGCACAGCCCCCCCGGTTTCAGCGCCGACTCCCAAGACAATAACCGTAATTCCCGCCTCAAGGATGCGATCGATTGCGGACCCAAGGGAACCGGACCAGGCTTCGCCGTCGGAAAACAAGATGATCCCTCGATGAGTCGGAAACGCGTCGAGAAACGCGCTTGATGCAGCATCGAGTAAGGCTTCCAGATTAGTTCCGCCGCCGGTGATAATTGAACTTGAAAGTCCCTCCAGAAAATGCAGAATTGTTTCGATATCATAGGTCAGCGGAATCGCAAGGATCCCCCGGGACTTGCCGACAGCCGCGCCGAAACGGATGCCCTCAGAATCGGCAATTGTCTCCAAGGCTACCTGAATAGCCCGATCAAGCCGAGAACCTTTGGCTGCGGCGATATTTTCCTGTTCTTCCAGTATTATATCAGCAACTTCCATGCTGCGCGACAGGTCTAAAGCAAGCACCACATCAACTCCCCGGCGATATTCCATAACAATATGCTGCCCCCATCGGGGACCCGCAAGCGCTATGATAACACACCCAAGAAATATCCCGAAAAACACAGTCGAACAAAGATATCGAAACTTCAATTCCTGTACAAGAGCCTTTTTTTTCAAAAAGAAACCTAAAACAGAACGGTATTTATAATAATGAAACGCTCCAAGCATTATAAACAGGACAAAACCCGCGAAACTGAATAATATTTGAGGTCTATCAAAGGTTAGGGCTGCCATCTGGAAGGGTCTCTTTTTATTTATCCTCTTGAAAGCCGTTTATTTTCGCGAGGCTATAGGTAGCGAAAGAGGCGATTATCACATCGAGAAAGGTTCCAAGTCCAATAAGGTAAAATCCTAAAGGCTTGAGTATAAGATAGCCTGCTTCAAAGCCTTTGCCTGAATTTAGGCACAAGACCGCTAAGGCGGTATATGCGCCGTCTCCGGGGTGCCGAGAAAGAACGAATGAAATGAAGAATCCCTTGAGTCCCAATAAGAGAATATCCGGCAGTTCCAGCTTCAAACTGGAATAGGATTGAATGACCACTACCAGCGCGATGACCCCTATCATGGCGCTGCCGGCTCTACAGAACGTGATAAAAAGAGGAACCGAAACAGCGCTTGCCCGGCGTCGAACCCCCAGATTTTCCTTGGCGTATTGGAATATTACAGGAATGGAAAAATGCAGGTTCCCTGATAAAAAACTAGTCAGTCCTGGACCCAGGGAACCGGACAATACTGCCCAGGGATTTTTCCTGCTTCCAAAAAAATAAAAAAACACCGGCAGTATAATAAATCCCATGAGAATACTTAAAACGCCTAATAGGATGATGATGCTCTGAAATATATCCTCTTGCAGCGCCCCACGGCATTGCATTGACCAATAGGCGCTGATCCCTAACATTACTAATCCCAAAATTTCAGTAAAGAAGGTTCCGACATAATAGAAAATATGGGAAAGGGAATCAATCAGGGTAATAACCGGTTTTGTGAAAGTTCGATCATAAGAGAGTCCCATGCCAAGAAAAAAGGCGAAAATACACAGCGGAAAAAGGTACTGTCCGTCGCTTGCCCATACTGAAAACATATTGGCAGGAAACAAGTCGATTATGTTTTCCAGAGGTTTCAGCGAAATTACGCTGACCTGATCGCTGGTCAAAATCGGAATCCGAATAGTTGGGGCAAGATAAATTACCCCAACGCCGATGAGCATAACGAACAGCGTAGTACCGATTATCATAAGAAGCGTATGGAATACCAGCCGCCAAAAAAGACCGTCCTGACGCAGTTCATATACCGCGATAGTTACTGAAAAAACAAGCATAGGAACCGACATATACTGTCCGATTCGGATGCCTATTTCTTCAAACCAAACGAGAACTTTCAAAATGGTCTGATTATCAGAAGGGAGAATCCATCCCAGCAGCCCCCCAAGCAAAGAACCGATTAATAGTTTTATCCAAACCTTCATTATATAAGAATAGCCTATTCGGGGATTATGTGGCAAGTACAGATTTATTATCCGGTCCGCCGTAAAACCTCCTCTGCGGGTCCCGCCACAGACACCCTCTTCGATATTCCAACAGGCTGCCCTATTCAGCCGGAAACCCTGTTGGTCCGGTGAATTTTCCCTGCAATGGATTAACAAAAATTATTGAATATAATAAAAATAGGAAACAATCTACCCACGCGGCGTGGGGAAGTAACGTCTGTGGACATGGAGGCTCCGGCTCTTGGCAGCAAGGGTGAAACCGCCGCGGAAACCCCAGCACTGGGAAAAAGCAGAAATGCTTGGGGAGCAAGCCTCGAAAGAGACCCAAGCCTCAAGCCCTAGAAAAAACCTTTAGGCAGGGGTAGCTGACCATCTTAGGATGTCAGGTAGATGGTTCAATCCCGTCAATTCCATTATCCCGCAGAGTAAATGCGGCGGTAAAATATTTAAATAAAAATCAACAGATAAGACAACTGTATTGGTACTGCTGTATTCGGTGATAGCGGCAGCCGTTATGACTTGACGTACTAGCCCGGCTTCAGTCTGAGCTGTCCTGCGCGGTATATTTTCAGGAGGAGGAATGGCGGTTTTAGCAGTCCCTGACTTTATCTGCCGAAGAGAAGTCCCCGCCCAAATTTATGCCATTTCCCGGTATTCCGCTTGCCCCCTTCTTCAAGGAGCTTAAAAACGAAGGACCCAAAAGCGTTGTTGTCCGCAGCAGCCGGAGCGGAAAAACCCATAACCTGAAAAGGTTCATGCTGGGAGCAGGCTATAATATTCTGAGCAAACACCCGAAAGGACGCGGACGCAGAAGGTCCTAGGATATCAGGGGATTCGTCTTTTCCATTTCCGGGTTCAAGCTCAGAAAGCACTAAGCCTAATGTGCCGGCTTGCCTTAGTCTAAAAATAGCGATCAGTTCTTTGACCAAAAAGAACCAGCCTTTTATATGCTCATTTATCATCATTTCAATTTCAGAAGAAGTAAGATCCCCCGGAGATTTGCGTATTGAAGGAGGGGCGCATACAAGAATCGCTTCATGAATCTGTTCAAGCCGGTTCTCAGCAGCGAGAATCAAAGTACGCGCTGAAACAGGACTGCCCGGATTCCAGGAAAGCGGAATAAACGACTCTCCATAGGAAAGGTTTTTCTCTCCCCCAGAAGCGGCAAAACGATTAGGAATAAACGCTGCGGCAAACTGTTCAACCCGTTTTGCCGCTTCCGTAGCAATCGCAACGGATAAAGACGATTCATTTCCTGCTAGTAAAATACCCCTGGTCATATTTTTAGTATATACATCCAAGCCTGTTGACGCAATCACCATATCAGCTTTCCAACGCCTAAAGGCTAGGACTTATGGCTTGGGGTACTTGCCGCACTTTATTCTCCCTAGATGTTTCGGACTTGTATAATCCGTATTCCCCATACTGGTGGATATGTTTATAGTATAGCTTATGGCATGAATAGAATCAAGCGGTGAATACAGGATGCTGTAGCAAAAATATACCTTTTACCAAAGGCGCTTTATATCCCCCGCCTTTAGGGGGGAGTTGTCAATTTCCTGTTACTGACTCCTTATATTAAAATAAAGAAAAAATCCCCTCCCAAGCCAAGGTCCTAAGCAAGCAAATCAACCTGATTTCCCAGATTAGGGTCTGTAATGATGCCGACGCTTTCCAGCATTTTTGTCAGCGCCGCGCCTTGTTCCTGGGCAGTATCCAGAGCCATGCGCTGAACCTGTACAGCCGCCTGTTCTTGAGTCTGTTGCAGGGCTAACCCTACGGATAAAGTCTCTATATTCATAATATCAGTATCGGTCAAAATTAATCACTTGTCAATAAAAAAAAGAGATTGACAAATCATACAATCAGATTTATTATTTAAAACAATTTTAGATATATTTTTATCATTTGAGGAGGTTTTTTTGAAAAAGTATACTCTTAGCAGAATTTTGTTGCCTG
>JAITHD010000008.1 GCA_031280155.1 Treponema sp.
TCTCCTCCAATAAAAAATCCGCCTCCTGCGGGGAATTCAGGAACGCCCTCTGTCCAAAAAGGCATGGATTTACTCAAAGTCGATATAAAATCAGAACTATTAGCCTCCCGATTCAATAAAACCGCGAATAAAGAAACGAAAACTGATACAGCTTCAGGAGAACAAGAGTCAAAATACCGTCGAGTCGCAAAATTACTCATTATTATAGGCGCGGAAGAAGCCGCCCAGATACTTACCCATCTTGAACCAGCTCAGGTTGAAATTCTGTCAAAAGAGATCGCCGCGATCCGAGGGGTGACCGCGGAAGAAGCGGCGTCTATTCTCATGGAATTCCGTTCGCTCCTTTCAGCTTCAACGAAGTATTCAGGCGCCGCTGCCGGGGGGATTGAAACCGCCAGAGATCTGCTTCACGCTGCCTTTGGCAAGGAAAAAGGAGAAGCCCTGCTCTGCCGAACCGTGCCGGAAGCCGCGGGAAATCAATTTGCGTTTTTAGAGGACCTGAACAGCGAACAATTATTACTGTTGTTCAAAGATGAAAGTCTCCCGGCTGAAGCCCTGGTGCTTTCCCAAATTTCCCCTAAATTAGCCGCGGAAGTCTTAAATAACTCTCAGCCTCGACGGAAAATAGAACTTATTCAGCGGATCGCTCACTTAGATAAAACCTCTCCTGAAGTGCTGGAACGGGTTGCGGCGGCGCTGCAGGAAAAAGCCGCCCGTTTGAAAACAGTCGTCGGTTCCGGGGCTACCGCCGAGATAGACGGAATGGACGCGCTCACTGCTATCTTGAAATCCTCGAACCCTTCTTTTGGAGAGCGGATTTTGCAGGAACTCGGCGCGGAAGACCCGTATCTGCGGGCGGATTTGAAGGATCGCCTCAATACGCTTGACGACGTAGTCAAGGCTGAGGACAGAGCCATTCAAGATAAATTGTTTGCTATGCCGGATCAAGAAGTGGTGCTTCTCCTAAAAAGCCGATCTCCTGAATTTACGGAAAAAATTTTGTCCAATATGTCCGCCGAGCGGCGGGCCCATATCCGGGACGAGGCGGAGATTCTCGGTCCAGTACGGAAACGAGACGCTGATAAAGCGGCACAAGATTTTTTAAACTGGTTCAGGGAAAACCGTGAAGCAGGGCATATTTTATTAATTGATGATGAGGATATAATAGTATGAATACTCCATTACAAGCTGGACAAACCCTGGACAGCGGATTTGTAATTCTTGAAGTGACGGATTTGGCTGAATTGAAAGCCTGCGGGATTTGGGCAAAACATCAGCACCGAGGACTTGAGGTGTTTCATATACTGCATGAGGACCCAGAGAATCTTTTTGCCTTTGCTTTTGCTACAATACCTGAAGATTCCACTGGAGCCGCGCATATTTTGGAACATTCTGTGCTCTGCGGTTCAGAACGCTACCCTTTAAAAGATGCATTTGCTGTTTTAGCCCAAGGAAGTCTCCAGACCTACCTTAACGCCTGGACATTCCCTGATAAGACCCTGTATCCCGCGAGTTCCACCAATGAACATGATTATTTTAACCTTATGTCGGTTTACGGCGACGCGGTGTTCCGCCCGATTCTGTCAGAATGGACCTTTATGCAGGAAGGGCATAGGCTGGAATTTACGCCTATCGGAACAGAAAATAATGAAGGAACAGAAAAACTTTCTATTACCGGGGTGGTTTACAATGAGATGAAAGGCGCGTATTCATCAATAGATACCTATACTGGACTCTGGTCAATCAAAGGGGTTCTGCCTGATACGCCGTATGCCTTTGAAAGCGGCGGCGATCCTGAGAAGATTCCATCGTTGACTTTGGAAAACCTGCGGCAATTTCACCGAGAACGGTATACGCCAGAAAACTGCCGTATTTTTCTTGCAGGCAATATTCCTACGGAAAAACAGCTTGCTTTTATTGCCGGCCAATTCCTTGCCGGCGAGACTAGGGGAAAACCCTGGCACCCCATTAATCGGGCTAAACCCTGGCAGACACCCCAAACCATTACGGTGCCTTGCCCCGCGGCAGGGGAACAGAAAGCAACGGTAATGCTTTCTTGGCTTTGCGGGGATGCTGCGGACTGGGAGGAAACCATAGGATTGAGTGCGCTCACAGAAGTGCTGTTAGGACATGACGGTTCACCTTTGACGCGAGTTCTCGTTGAATCAGGCTTAGGGGAAGATCTGGCGCCGGTAACCGGACTTGAGGGAGATTTACGGGAAACGGTCTTTACCGTAGGACTCAGAGGGGTAAAACTGGAAACCGTTGAGGCAAAATCAGTGGAAGCCTTGATTATAGAAACCTTACAGAGCATTGCAAGCGAAGGAATCCCCAAGGAAGAGATCGAAGGGGCTTTGTTTTTTATGGAATTTTCTAACCGCGAGATTAAACGCGCCGGCGGACCTTGGTCTTTGGTATGGCTGCAGCGGTCTCTTCGGGGCTGGCTCCACGGCGGAAAGCCTTGGGAGCGGCTGCTCTTTGTACCGGCTTTTACCGCGTTAAAACAGCGGCTCAAAGAAAATCCCCGGTATCTTGAATCCCTTATCCAAACCTATATGCTTAATAATCAGCATCGAGCATTGATCACGATAAAACCTGAAGCGGATTTTCTTGAAAAAAAAGAAGCCGCCCTTGCGGAAGCCCTTGAACGGACTGCCAAGACTATGAGTATAGAGGAAAAACAACGGATCAAAGCAAAAGCCGCAGAACTTGAGCGGATTCAGGGAACCAGGGAATCTCCTGAAGCGCTGGCGCTTATTCCGCATCTTTCCCGAAAAGACCTTTCTCCTGAGATTGAAACTGTTCCGCGAGAAATCGCTGATGCTCAGGGTATACCGGTTCTCATCCATGATCTTTTCACTAACGGCATTACCTATATAGATATTGGGTTTCCCTTGGATATACTTTTACCGGAAGATTACCTTTGGCTGCCGTTTTTTTCTAAAGCAGTTGTTTCTCTGGGACTTCCCGGTATGGATTACGGCGAGGTATCGAGCCTGCTCGCCCGTACGCTTGGCGGGTTTTACGGTATGCTTGAGACCAGTTCCGCCGTACCCGGCGGGAATCGAGCAATCCCGATGCCTTCAGGAATCTTTGACGTAACCGGTCGGGATTGGCTTGTTTATCGGATCAAGACCCTAGACGAAAAGGTAGAACCGAGTCTGGAGCTGTCCCTGCGGCTCATTACAGAAGCGGATTTTTCGGATCATCGGCGCCTTCGGGATTTGGTCTTGGAAATAAAGAATGATCTTGATTCAAGTCTTGGTCCTTCGGGACATCATTACGCCGCGATTCGAGCGGGAAAATATGGCGCCCGAACAAAAGCAATAGAAGAACTCTGGAGCGGCTTGAGTCAGATCGAATTTATGCATACTGTTGCCGCCCTTGATACATGAGAGATAAGCCGTATCCTGACTCGGATTCGGGATGCCCTGGCAGCCAAAGCAGGGCTTATCGTCAATCTTACCGGTTCCGGTCCAACCTTGACCGCTTCGCTTAACCGTATTGGGAACCGGTTCAGCCGTTTTGGTTCCATCAGGTCTCGAAATCCCGTTGCCGCCGGGACAGAGCCGTTTTATTCCCTGCTGAACGCTTCCGGAGAATCCGCGAAACATGAGATATATGCGTCTCCATCCCTCCAAGTCGGTTTCGCCGGGATGAGCCTGCGGTCCGCCCCGTTTGGGTCTCCAGAACATCCAGTGGAACTGGTGTTAGCCCACCAGCTTTCTACAGGAGCGCTCTGGGAAGATATACGCATGAAAGGAGGGGCTTATGGGGTTTCCGCCTATCCTGATAGTCTTGAGAGCATGTTTTTTCTTTCTACATACCGAGATCCTAATCCGCTTCGTTCATTAGACGCTTTTTCTTCTATATTAATGACTACAGCTCAACAAAAAGGAGACCCGGAATTTTTGGAAAAGGCTGTTATTGGAGCGTATTCTAAGGAAAGCCGTCCACGAACCGCTGCGGAGCATGGGATTGTTGATTTTCTTAGGTTTCTCTGTGGTATTGAGGATAAGCATCGTTCCCAAAACCGCCGAAGATTGCTTGATGTTTCTATTGATGAGATCCGCCAAACCGCCCAGCGGCTTGGGTCCCGTAAAGATGAGGAGGCTGCGGTTATTCTTGGAAGTTTCAGCATTGCCGAAAAAGCCGCGGCAAAACTAGGACTTGCCGTCAAGAAATTGCCTATATAGGAAGCTGAAATAGGGATTGACAGAAAAACACAGTTCTTTTAAGATAGGGCTATCATGTATCTGCGGTATACCTCTTCAGGGTATGTTTTTATTTCTCCTCAAGATAATCTCGACATGATAGTAGATGGACTTTTAGCAACTAATTATAATGAAGAATTTTGTTTGGCTATAGATTTTAATCCTGTTTTTATCGCTTCTCTCATGGCCGCGGGGTTTCTGGTGATGTCAATAAGACAGGAACCGGAAGGTTTGAGGGATCAGGAAGATATACCAGAGGCTATCCTGCTTCCTAAGCTGCATCTTGTACGTTCGGTGTTGTTTTTTCCGGATCTGCATATAAAAAAATCTCTTAAAACCCTGCTGCCTCGGTATGAACTGCGGGTAAATACGGATTTTGATTTCATTGTCAATCGCTGTATTGCGATTCACGGCGGCGATTGGCTTACCAAGCCCCTAGTGCGGAGTATTAAACGGATCCGTAAAAACTCTCAGCCTACGGTCAAGGTTCAGCCCGTTTCTTTTGGGGTATATCGGGACGGCATACTGCGGGCAGGGGAATTCGGCGTGCTTGTTGGAAGAGTTTACACCAGCTATTCAGGCTATTATGATGAAGATTCGGCAGGAACAGTACAACTGGTTTTGACGGCTCAATATCTGCGGGATACAGGATATGCGTTTCTGGATTTTGGGATGCCTTTGGATTACAAAACTGATTTGGGGGCTACTAATATTGATCCCCGCTGTTTTGTACGGCTTTTTCGGGAGGCTCGAAGAGGTTTCTGAAAGGACTGTATGATAGGTTTGACTTATTAATCAGAATCATATAAGGTAATAAATATGCGGAATGTTACTCCTTCAAAAATTACAATGCTGCTCAATCCTGTTATAATCGGATTAGTGATGTTAGGACTTTTAGTTCTTACTATGCTGGGGACTAGTTTTTATATTATCGATCAGACCGAGGAAGGAGTAGTTACTCGATTCGGCAAGTATCTTACCACTACTGGTCCGGGACTGCATTTCAAACTGCCTCTGGGAATTGATAAGCATTATGTGGTCAATGTAAAGACGGTTCAAACAGAGCAATTTGGATTTCGTACCCTGAAAAGCGGGATTTCATCAGTCTACGCTAACCAAAGCAGTGAATCTACTATGCTTACCGGGGATCTCAATATTGTAGAAGTCGAATGGATTATCCAATATCGCATTATAGACCCCAAGGCGTGGACTTTTAATGTACTGGAACGGACCGCGACTATTCGGGACGTATCCCGATCGGCTATTAACATGCTGGTAGGGGATAGGGCGATTATGGATATTATGGGACCTGAACGGAACGCCATTGAAGCTGCTGGCACGGAATTTATGAATGAAACCTTTCGAGGCTATGGCTTAGGGATTGACGTAATCGCGGTGAAGCTCCAGAACATAGACCCCCCGGGCGGGGTACAGGAAGCCTTTGACGATGTGAACAAAGCGGAACAGGATATGAACCGGCTGATCAATGAAGGGCAGCAGGCGTATAACGCGGAAATACCTAAAGCTAAAGGTCAGGCGGAGCAGCATATTCTGGAAGCTCAGGGCTACGCCACTGAGCGGGTGAATAACGCAAAGGGAGAAGTATCTCGGTTTAATCTGGTATACGACGAGTATAAAAAAGCTCCGGAAGTTACTCGGCAGCGGCTATATTATGAAATGATCGAAAAAGTCTTTAAAGACGATAAAGGAACCACGATTATTGATAGGAATTTCAATAATTTTCTTCCTTTAAAAGACCTTAATTCTTCATCAGAAACCCAAAGGAGCCGGTAATGAAACAGTTCATTTACATACTTATCGGAATTATCGCGGTTATATTGGTTTTTTTCGTGACCGCTCCTGTCTATATCATAGATGAAGGCGAACAAGCGGTGATTGTTCAGGTAGGGCGTATCGTGAAGACCGTTACCAATGCAGGACTTTATGCCCGGATTCCCTTTATTGATGAAGTAGTACGGTATCCTAAGCGTATTATGGCCTGGGATGGAGAACAGAAGAGTATGCCCACCAGAGAGAAACAGTATATCTGGGTAGACGTTACCGCTCGATGGCGCATCTCGGATCCCCAAAAATTTTATGAATCTATTTCAACTATTGACGCCGCCTATTCCAAACTAGGAGAAATTATTGATTCTGAAGTCAGAACCGTAGTTGCCGAGAACTATCTTCGGGAGACCGTGCGGAATTCCAATATCATTCTGGAACGGGCCAATACGCCGGATCGCTTAGGGATTGGGGACACTATGGACGTATCTCAGATTTCCACGCTCATACCAACCGGTGGAAGTCAAGAACCCATTCAGCAGGGACGGCGGCGGCTTGCGGAAGAAATTCTTGAGCGTTCCCGCAAGATGGTTCCTGAATACGGTATTGAACTTATCGACGTGGTGACTCGGCAGATTCGATATTCCGATGAACTGACCCAAAGCGTATATGACCGCATGATCAAAGAGCGGAATCAGATTGCTCAGGCTTTCAGGTCTGACGGGGAAGGGAAAAAAGCGGAATGGCTCGGCAGGATGGATAATGAGCGCCGTTCAATTCTCTCTGCGGCTTATGAGAAAGCTGAGAGTGTTCGCGGAGCTGCGGACGCTGAAGCCACCCGAATCTACGCAGACGCTTATAATCAGGATCGAAATTTTTTTGAGTTTTGGCGGGCAATGGAATCTTACCAAAACACGCTGCCCAATTTCGATAAAACCCTCTCCACCGGCATGGACTATTTCAGGTATCTTTACTCACCCCAAGGAAGATAGGAGATAAACGGTATTTTAGGAGGCATTGAAGAATTATGGGAGGTATTATCCGTTTTGAGGTTAATGGAAGGCAGGTTCTGGGTTTTGATACTGGACTTGACTCAAAAGCCTTTGCTCAGACCAAATCCGCCCAATTAATTACGCTGCCGGGCTGGCTGGTAAGCCCTGATGGTAACGTTGCCTTATGGAAACTCGAAGGAGTGATTGAGCGGGAAGGAACAATGGTTGTCTGGGCCCATGACTTTGCCGGGGAGCGGCTGGATAGCATTATATTAGATAACACCCGAAAAGACGAGGCTTTGGATGCGCTGCGCTATTGGATTCGCGCCCGGATTACTCTGGGAGAGATGAAGAGCGTTGAGTCCCTCCCAGCGCCTTGGCCTGTAGGGGCTTTTATTGATCCCCAAGGAACCACTCTCTTCCCGCCGGATCAGTTGATACGGCAAACGATTGAAGCGGAAAGCAAGGAGGTCTGGCGGAATGTTGCGGAATGTTGGGTACACCCGGATTTGACCGATCTTGAGGCGTCGATCTTTGCGGCTGGAACGATGAGTTATCGTATTTTTTCCGGTTCTTCTCCTTTTCCTAATCAAGACGTTAACATACTCTGGCAAGACCTGCGGGAAGGTGTTTTTTTCCCCCTTGCGTTGGAGGCTCCCGGTTTGGATAAAAAGCTGTCCGCCCTCATAACCAGCGCTATCGAGGCGTTTACCCAAAATCAGCAACAAAAGAACCATAGGAAATCGGCTCCCCCAACGCTCAACGAATTAAAGGATTACCTAGGCGATCCTGGATCAACAAAAGCGGAGGCTTACTTTTATATATTGAGCGAAGAAGAACAGACAAAACTCTCTCTTGAGCTGGAACGGTTTAGAAAAAAGCAGAATCTAACCGTAAAAACCAAGCGGTTTGTTATCAGAAATACTACTATTCTTGCCGTAATAGCAGCTTCAATAGTTGGTTTAGGACTGGTGGTGAGAAGTTTTGTTATAGAAAAAGCCAATAGACCTACTACCAAAGGAATGCAGCCTATCGAGGTGGTAGAGTCCTATTATACGGCTATCGGCGATTTAGATCATACCTTGATGGAAGCCTGTGTTATGGGAAAAGCAGGAAAAAACGACATAGAAATGGTTATCAATTACTTTGTATTAAGTAAAGTTCGACAAGCCTATGAAATAAACGCTCCGATGTTTATTTCCGCTCAGAAATGGCTTGACGCGGGATCCCCGGATACGGAAGCGACTGTTTTTGGGATTTCCAATCTCCTGCTTTCAGTATTAGATGCGGATGAAAGCGACGGCGAAGTATTGTTCAAGGCTTCTTATCAGCTCTGGCATCCTCAGTCGCCGGAGGACAATCCTGAGTCTGAAACGCTCGATAAAGATGAAGCGGAAAAAGCAGCGGCTTTTCCCATAAACATTTCCTTTACCGATACAGTTCGGCTGAGTCTTCATAAAGACGCTTGGCGTATTACCGAGTTAGAACGTATTACTGAGGAATAAGTCAGCTCCCCCTGCCTAAAGTTTTTTCTAGGGCTTGGGGCTTGTTCCGATTGCCCGGCTTACTCCCCAAGTTTTCTCCTTCCTTTCCATATCTATAGACGTTACTTCCCCACGCCGCGTGGGTAGTTCTATTTAACTTTTTAAGTATACCATCAAGCAGTCGGGTAGTCAAGAATATTGGTACAAAACGTTTTCGTTGCGCCTTATATCCCAGCCCTAAAGGGTTTTTTCTATAAGGTTTTACAGCGAACCGGATAAAAAATATATAAAAAATTCTAGGATTTAAAGTAAATATGCTATCCTCTGTCTTATTAAAAGTATACAGCACAATTGATTTTTAAACTAGGAGGTTTTTATGTCAAAGAAGTATCCGATGCAATCGGTATATGTGTTTGTATGCGCTGTTTTTGTAAGCGCAGCGGTTCTGTTTTTTGCGGGTTGTCAAGATTCAGATGATACAGATAAGACGGCTAAAATAGAAGAGCCGAGTGAACCAGAGCAACCGGGTAAAAAGGATAATCCTGCTACGCCTGATATGCCAAAGGACCCTGTTAAACCGGATAATCCTGCTACACCTGAAACGCCAAAGGACCCTGTTAAACCGGATAATCCAGAGGTTCTTAATCAAGCAGAACTTAACGGTGTGGAAGCGCTCAAATCCTATCTAGCAGGTATGCCGGAAAATATGGAAACCAATCCTTATTCAATTAAGTTAAGCGGTTTTGATCTGTCAAGCACCAACAAAACAGGAAATACCCTCAGAACTCTTTATGATGCGCTGACTCATTATGTATCGCTTGATCTCAAGGGCTGTACTGGTGAAACGATTCCGAATATTACCGCTAAAACAGCGCCGAATAAGAAAAAAATAATATCCCTTATCCTGCCTGAAACAGTAACTACTATTAATAGATATGCATTTACCGATTGTGATAATCTAAGGTCTGTAGAGATGCCTAAAGTAACTATCATTATGGCTAAGGCTTTTTCTGGTCTAACTAAACTTGAATCAGTATCCATGCCTGAAGTGCGGACCCTTGAAGATATTGCCACAACGTCATCAGGGGTTTTCTATAAATGTACCGCCCTTGCTTCGGTATCTATGCCTAAGATTGACTATATCGGTAATAACGCTTTCAATAATTGTTCCAGTCTTATCTCCATTACCTTGGGCCGGATACCCCCAACATTAGGCGGAGCTGATGCATTTAAAAACGCTAAATCCCTCTCATGGATTTATATTCCTGCTGACGCGCTTAATACCTACAAGAATACAGATAAAGAACATTGGGATAAACTAAAAGATAAAGTTACGACCCTGCCCTAAGTTCCAGTAAAACTGACAGAAGCCCTCTGAAATCTTCGGAGGGCTTCTGTTCTTGCTATGCTCTTTTCTATTGCTGAGTTCTATGGTATACTTTCCTCATGCAAGCCATTATTAAACCCCATAATTTTACCGGAACAGTACGGATTCCAGCATCTAAGTCCCATACTATCAGACGGCTTCTTATTGCGGCTTTAGCTGAAGGTATCTCTGAAATTGATAATCCCCTCGATTCGCTTGACGCCTCTTCATGCGTTGCGGTATGCCGCGCTTTAGGAGCGATTATTGAAGAGCGGCGAGAGTTTGACCCTCAATGTCCCAATCCATCTAACGAAACCGGCAAAAAACTTGTAGGCTGGCGGGTACAAGGAATAAACGGAAAGATTGCCGCCCCTGAAAAG
This sequence comes from Treponema sp., assembly GCA_031280155.1. Taxonomy (GTDB): domain Bacteria; phylum Spirochaetota; class Spirochaetia; order Treponematales; family Breznakiellaceae; genus JAITHW01. Next base: position 10,222 of record JAITHD010000008.1, read on the forward strand.
ACTTTGGATGTAGGAAATTCAGGAACTACACTTTTTTTAGCGTTAGGAGCTGCCGCATTAGGGGACAAACCTATCACTTTTACCGGTGATGAACAGATCCGCCGCCGAAGTGCAGGTCATCTTTTGACGGCCCTCTCAGGTT
>JAITHD010000048.1 GCA_031280155.1 Treponema sp.
AATGCTTTGAAATAGTCTTCTTACCGCCGGGGATTGGTTTGAGATACGGTCCCCCGCCCGTCTATACTCGGACCGGGAGCCGGCGGACTAGTAACCGGCAGCGTTTGGCTTGATTTAACATAAGAGGAATGGTATGACAGATTTTCTTTCAAGCTGGCAGGGCGTGTTAGCGGCGGCGGTGATATGCGCTTCGGTTATCGCGGCGCTGCTGATTTTATTGAAAAACATCGACGCGGTTAAAGGGCTGCGCCTTTCCAAAGAAGGGGTCCGGTTCGATGCCGTAGACCTTTCTGCATTGTCTACAGGCTGCACAGCGATAGAAAGCCTTAACTAGACGGAGGGATGGCTTGACAAAAAACAATAGGGATTTATAGTTACAGAATGGGAAACGAAACACTAAATAATGCCGGTAAAGCTAAAAATGATGAGTTTTATACGCAAATTTCGGATATAGCACATGAATGTTCCCGTTACAAGGAGCATTTTAAGGGGAAAACGATTTTCTGTAATTGCGACGGCCCTTATGAAAGCGAATTTTTCAAATATTTTGCTATGAGTTTCAACTATCTGGGGACTGAAAAAAACTGCTTGCAAGCTGCTATATTGGTTCCCCTATTGTTGCCATTATTCATCATACTCCATACTCCGCCCTGCCCAACGGAAAATCCGGCTCAATCACTTTAACTTCCTTGTATGTCAAATTATACAGGCGGTAGACAAGATTGTCAAGTTGCCGTTCAAGGGCGGATGTATCTGCCTGCGGATCAGCGGCTTTTGCGGCGAGGATTCTATCGACAAGGGCAATAAAGGGTTTGCAATTTTTTGTAATCCTTACAGGCAAGGCTTGAATAGTTCCGTGTTTTAACGTATACACTCCGCCTGCGGTCATTACGCCGATAAAACCAAAATAATATTTCAACAAATTACTGTTAAGCAATGCCAGAATATATTTCACTTATTATCATACGCAAAAGCCCATTTATCAGCAGTTAATCCCCAGATTATTTTTTCTTTTTCAAATTCGGGATAATATGCAGTGTTATCCTGAATTTCATACCATTTGTAACTCCCTGGTTTTCTCCCTGTATTTTTTTCACCGATTTCTCGCGGTTTTAAATCTGAGTAAAACTGTTACCGTAATCACTGTAGAAGGCATTTATTAAGAATGTCACTCATTTGCGGTATCATTAACTTTGAATTATGCCTTTAATAGGGGTAGAGAACAAGTCTATTGAAATATACGCTTAGATCCGCCGTTCCTGAGTAGACTTCATAATCATTTTTTATCAATGTCGGCAGTTCTTTTAGTTTTTTGTGTTCTACATACGGCGGGTTGCCAATCACGATATCAAAGCCCTCTTTGATCCCGAACATCCATTCCGCGTCAAACCATCCACTGGAGCTGTTCTGGTTGTAGGAGTCCCAGCAGGCTATTTTTTGCACGGATTCATCGGACCAGCCGCCGTTCCCGCTTAATTCTTCTTCGATTGCTTCCCGTTTCTTTTTATCTTCAACCCGGTATCGGTATTTCTCTTTCGCGGTACTTGCGGAAAACAGCTTATGCCGTATTTCCAAAAGTTCTGACTTCATGGCGTCAAGTTTTTGATTGCTGAGAAAACCGGCTGGCTTTTCAAGCCCAATCAAGGTATTTGCCGCGATAAACTTTGTTTCAAGATTCGGCAAAGTCAAAATGCCAAGGTTTTTCTTTTCGGGGTTACTATGCTGATCCGCTATCAGGGATATAAAAAAACGCAGTTTGCTAATCTGTATCGCGATGCTCTGAATATCTACTCCAAAAACGCAGTTTTCAATCAGATAGAGTTTGCGTCCATAATCAAGTTCCCCGCTTTTAAAAGATTCTTCAATCTTTTCTTCCAGTTGTTTCCGTAAATGCGCGTCGTCAATAGCGCTCAGTTTTTGTATCTGCCGCTCCTTCCACAGCTCGTTGCCCGGATCGAGTTTGCCCAGAATGTAGACCAGCTTATGCAGTACCCCCATAGGGAACGCTCCGGAACCGCAGGCGGGGTCTAATATTTTAACTGTGTCTATTCCCTGGATTAGGATTTCTTTTTCTTCCGCAGTAAAATTGTGAGGACCGTCGTTATAGCCGATTAGGGCGTCAAGTTTTTCATCAATGTCCGCGGCGTCTGTTCCCAGCAGTTTTTGTTTAAAATATTCTTTAAGCGACGAGTCCGCCATGTACTCCACGATTTCACGGGGGGTGTAAAAAGAGCCGGTTTCGCTGCGGGCGCTTTCCCGGGTTTCCGGGTTGTAGGTGGCAAGGAGATTTTCAAAAACCTTGCCTAAAAGCTCCGGGTCAAGGGCTATATCCTGGTCAATCGGGGTATTTTCCTCTATGGTAAACACATAGCGGTTAAACATAGTGATAATACCTCTTCGGTTCTTTTGCCTTTTTGAACCTTTCCCTCTCCAAAAAACAGGATATTGGGAACAACCGCGCGGCGGGACTCTTCCCGGCTGAAGCCGTCTACGCAGATTGGAATAAGGGCTTTCTTTTCCTGATCCTCCTTCATATAATCAAGACATTCAAAAAGACCGCCGTTCAGAAAAGGAACTGTTTCAAAAAGTATAAACATGAGGGTCTGGGAATAGGGTAATGACGTTACAAACCGTTTCCGCTTCACCGCTCCTATCTGCGGCTTTACGCTGCGGAACCGCTCCAGCCGGACGCGTCCCCTCGGCACATATTCGGCACAAAGCCGAAACTGCGGATTCGCCCTTCCATACAGTGCCGGCACTCTGCGGCTTCGTCGCCG
>JAITHD010000061.1 GCA_031280155.1 Treponema sp.
CTAAAAACAGGGTATAAAAAAAGCCGGAACTTCCGCGCAAAACGGATATCCGGCTTAATTTTTCGAGAAAAAATAGAAAAAAAACAAAGAAATCAGTTGTTAGACACTTGACAAAATCAAGAAAGCACCTATAATCGGCGTATCGGCGTATCGGCGTATCGGCGTATCGGCGTATCGGCGTATCGGCGTATCGGCGTATCGGCCCTTGTCTGCCCTAATGAGAAATCAGATAGTGTAAGCCAATAGTTCATATAATATACATTCCTGACATAGTAATTAAAGATAAAATAACAAACTATTAAATTTTAGTCAATATAAAAATACCCAATCTCAAAAAAATTAGAAAAATTTAGCGGTAAACAGCCCAAGAAATCTCCGCATAACCCAAAAATAAAGGCCGCCTCTGGGCGGCCTTTTGTATGTCGATCTAATAGCTGCTAAGGATTTAGTAGTCCATGCCGCCCATACCGCCCATGCCGCCGCCGGGCATAGGAGCGGGTTCCTTCTTCTCAGGAATGTCAGTAATGGCGCATTCAGTGGTGAGAAGCAGACTCGCGATAGAAGCGGCGTTTTGTAACGCTGAACGGGTCACCTTCGCAGGATCAATAATACCGGACTTAACCATGTCCACCCATTCGAGTTTAGCGGCGTCAAAACCGATTCCAGACTTTTCAGACTTGGCTTTGTCTGCAATAACCGCGCCGTCAAGGCCGGCGTTTTCCGCAATCTGACGGATAGGTTCTTCAAGAGCGCGCTTAACAATCTTGAATCCCACTTTTTCATCGTCTGTGAGACCTTTCATATCAGCTTTGTCCAAGGCGATAGCGGCTTGAATCAGCGCAATTTCACCGCCCGGAACAATCCCCTCTTCAATCGCCGCCCGGGTAGCAGAAAGCGCATCTTCCACTCGGTGTTTCTTCTCTTTCAATTCTACTTCGGTAGCAGCCCCTACATTGATGACCGCCACGCCGCCGGCGAGCTTCGCAAGCCGTTCCTGAAGTTTCTCCCGATCATAATCAGAAGTGGTTTCTTCAATCTGCGCTTTGATCTGAGCGATGCGATCTTTAATTTCCTTTTCTTTTCCAGCGCCGTTGATAATCGTAGTATTATCTTTATCGATTTTTACGGTTTTGGATTTTCCGAGCTGCGTTATTTCGGTATTTTCAAGTTTAAGCCCAAGTTCCTCAGAAATAACCTCACCGCCGGTCAGAATGGCAATGTCTTCAAGCATAGCTTTACGGCGATCCCCAAAACCAGGAGCTTTCACCGCGCAGGTCCGCAAGGTTCCCCGCAGACTATTCACCACCAAGGTTGAGAGAGCCTCCCCGTCTACGTCTTCAGCAATGATGAGCAAGGGTTTACCGCTCTGGGCGATTTTTTCAAGAAGAGGAAGCATATCCTTCATAGAAGAAATCTTCTTGTCATGAATGAGAATATAAACATCCTCATATACGCTGGTCATCGTATCCCGGTCGGTAACAAAGTAAGCGGAAATATATCCCCGATCAAACTGCATACCTTCTACAAATTCAATCGTTGTTTCCATGGTTTTTGACTCTTCCACGGTGATAACGCCGTCTTTGCCGACTTTTTCCATCGCGTCCGCTATGGTCTTACCAATTTCACTGTCATTATTAGCGGAAACCGAAGCAACATGGGAAATTTCTTCTTTGTCTTTAATTTCCTTGGAATTCTTCTTGATCTCAGCCACCGCAATTTCAACCGCTTTATCAATACCGCGCTTGAGTTCAATAGGGGTCATGCCAGCGGCTACCGATTTCAATCCCTCTTTGACAAGGGAATACGCGAGAACCGTAGCGGTCGTAGTACCGTCTCCAGCTACATCGTTGGTTTTTGTGGCTACTTCTTTGAGAAGCTGGGCCCCCATGTTTTCATAGGGATCCTCAAGTTCCACTTCTTTTGCAACCGAAACGCCGTCCTTTGTAACCGTAGGGGCGCCGAATTTCTTGTCTAACAGAACATTCCGTCCTTTAGGACCCAAAGTTACTTTGACGGCTTTTGAAATCTGCTCTACCCCCGCAAGTAATCTGCGGCGGGCGTCTTCGTTGAACAACAGCTGTTTCGCCATTTTGCTCATTCTCCTCTTTAATTTTACCGATTTATACAACACAACCGGGCTTCTCTCCTGTTTGTGCATAAACCGGTATAGTATGAATAGTATTACCCTCTTGTAAGATTTTATCTGCAATTCTTAGCTGCAAGGGTATGATAAAAAAATAATAAAGCTAGGACAACAAGTCAAGTGTTCTAGCAGAAATTCGTAAATTAGGCTATTGTTTGCGTCCCTTTACCTCAAAAGAAGGGCAATGCCGACCAGTGGCTCGAAATACTTCGATCGACGGCAGGTTTCGGGTCTTGATGCCGAAAAGGCTGCAGGATCGGGGATACGCAGGTTCCCAGGTAACTCTGAAATGCAAACATTTTATGCAGTCCGGCGCACGGGGAGGATTAGGATATTGATTGGAACATTCCATGCTCGTAAAAGGAAAAGCGGCGGCTTGGTCTCAGCAGCCGGCTTTTCCTTGGTTTTCTCTTATTTAACGATAATTTTTACGCTTACCGGCGGAACAGCTCCCTGTTCCGCTGCTGCCGGCAGAGGCGCCGCATCCGCAGCGTACACCGTATAAGAACCCGGAATCAGCACCTGTTCGCCTTCGGCGTTGACAGACTCAAAAATCGACGACCCCAAGGTAAAATTAACCGTAACGGCTCCGCTTTTAGGAACCCAAACCCGTCGGAAAGCCCTAAGAGAAACAATCGGTTCATCGTCGCTCCGGTTGTCTTTGGACACATAGATTTGAATCACAGTTTCAGCATCCCGATTTCCCAGATTGCTTACGCTTACCGGCAACAGCAATTCCTCCCCAGCGGAAATTTCTTTACAGGAAGGATTCAGTTCGTCAAAACGGAAGGTTGTATAAGAAAGCCCAAAACCAAAAGGATAGAGGGGTTTTTCTTTCATGTACCGGTAGGTTCTTCCCTTCATGGCGTAATCATCGTAAGCCGGAAGCTGGCTGGTAGAAGCCGGAAAGGTTATGGGGAGTTTTCCCGAAGGGCTAATATCCCCAAAGAGAATATCCGCTACCGCCGCGCCTCCTTGTTCTCCGGGATACCAGACAAAAAGGATAGCGTCAGCTATATCTTCCGGTATCGCTATTGGACTGCCGCCGGTGAGAATCAGAATCACCGGCTTGCCGGCGGCTTTGATTTTTTGGAGGTATTCAAGCTGCCAAGGCGGAAGCTCAATATATTCCCGATCCCCGTTGGAATCCGAAGCAATGGCATCGCCTTCTTCCCCTTCCATAGCGCCGTCTAAACCAAATACGGCTATAACCGCTTCCGCTTCATTTGCCGAGCCGAACTGGATATTTGAGGGATGATTGTCTTCGTATTGGAGACATCCTTGACGGTATTCAATATTGATCCCGTATTTTTCTCTGGTTTTTTCCGCCAAACCCTCCAAAATCGTTACCAGTTGAGGACTGATCCCATAGTAGTTCCCCAAAAGGGTATGCAAATTCGCGGCGCTGGGACCTACAAGAAGAATACGCTTAGGCTTATCGTCTAAAGGCAGAAGATTGTTATGATTCTTTAAGAGTACGATAGATTTCTGAGCCGCTTCCAGCGCGAGTTTTCGATGTTTTTCGCTATTGACAACCTCTCGCCCAAGCGATTTATAGGGGTCTTTTGCGGGGTCGTCAAACATACCAAGTTTAAACCGAGTCCTCAAGAGCCGAGTAAGGGCGGTATTGATTGCCTCTTCGGTAACAAGCCCTTTCTTATAGGCAGCGGTCAGGTAAGGAAATGTACAGCCGCAGTTGAGATCGCAGCCGTTGTTCAAAGCTAACCCGGCGGATTCTTCGGGTGAATTGGTTATTTTATGATTTTCATGGAAATCTCGAATAGCCCAGCAGTCAGATACCACATGACCTTTGAAGCCCCAGGTTTCCCGAAGGATTTTTTTCAAGAGATACACGCTGCCGCAGCAGGGTTCATCTAAAGTACGGTTATATGCGCCCATGACTGATTCTACCCCATGTTCTACCAAGAGCTTGAACGCTGGAAGATAGGTCTCAAAAAGGTCTTTCTTGGAAACTTGAGCGTTAAATGTATGACGCTGGCTTTCAGGTCCTGAATGAACCGCGAAATGTTTGGCGCAAGCCGCTGCTTTCAGTTGATTATCCGGATCCTCTCCTTGAAGTCCCTGGACGAACGCAAGTCCAATGCGGCTTGTAAGATAGGGGTCTTCGCCGTAGGTCTCCTGACCTCGTCCCCAGCGGGGATCTCTGAAAATGTTGATATTCGGGGTCCAAAAAGTCAGCCCCCAGTATTGTCCCCGGTTTTCCTGTTTCACCGCTTCATTGTACTTTGCCCGGGCTTCGTCAGAAATCGCTGATGCGACTTTCCTGATAAATTCTTCGTCAAAGGTCGCTGCCAGTCCAATGGCTTGGGGAAACACCGTTGCCAGCCCTGCCCGGGCAACGCCGTGGAGACATTCGTTCCACCAGTTGTACTCAGGGATTCCAAGCCGGGGAATTGCGGGACTGGTATAGGTAAGCTGGGACACTTTCTCTTCAAGAGTCATCTGGGATATCAGCCCTTGAATATTCTTTTCTCTATCTTCTCTATTCATAACTACTCCTTACCCTACAGCGCACTATAAGGTCTGGTTTATTTTAGTATTAGGATGATGGCATAGAAATTGATTTTATACTAGGCGTGAGAATCCAAAATATCCAAAAAAGGTTCGAGAACGTTTAGAACGGTTTAGAAACAGGGAATTTTTTTCTGTATTTTATAGCATGAAGGTATTTTTTTACCTTTAAAATCTTCATCTAAGATCAAGGATTGTAAGTTTTCGATATGGAGATCAGGAAAATCCGATGGATTTAGATAAAAATGTTTGGCGTTGACGCTGAACCATAAGGTTCCCTCTTTGTCGAGAACTCCAAGGCTCTGGGAAATGAGGCGTTTATAATCTCGCCGTATATCAAGGGCGCCGGACATTTTTTTTGAATTGGAAAAACTTGGCGGATCAAGGATGATAATATCCCAAGTACGCCTATCTTTTATAGCTTGAGTAAGAAAGCAATCCGCCTCAGCCGCAATGAGGCGATACGGGAAAAGTCCGGTTTTGGTATAGCCCGAAACTATGGAGCTTTCCAAACGGTTTAGCTCAAAATTACGCTTTCCCCAGCCTAAATAGGTGTTGGACAAGTCTACTGAATCAATTTCCGCAGCCCCTCCTGCGGCGGCGTATACTGAAAATGAACAGGTATAACTGAAAAGATTAAGCACCCGCTTGCCGCCGGCTGCTTGTCTGAGGACAGCCCTCAGTTTCCGTCGATCCAGAAAAAGCCCTGTATCCAGATAATCCGATAAATTTACCTGAAAGACCAGTCCTCCTTCATGGATTTGATGCGTAATATGGGCATCCTTTAGTTTCTGATACTGATCATTGCCTCGCTGCCGCTTGCGTTCCTTGAGAAATACCCGGGATTCAGAAAGGTCTAGGGCGGCGCTTATTGCCCGCGTCATAGCTTCAAGCCAGCGGCGTTCTTCAGCTTCGTCCTTTTCATAGGGACGCTGATACAGTGCGCCTGAAACTCCCTGCCCGTAGTAATCAATAAGCAGCGGGATTTCTGGAATATCCCGATCATACAAACGAAATGCATCGGTTTCGATCCGTTTAGCCCATTTTTTTAGATGCCTGAATCTTTTTTGGATGCGGTTATACAGCATATCCGCCTGAATCGCGGTTTTGTCGGTCAAAGGTATTCTCTATTAATAGGTATTTTCATCCATAGCTTCAAACCGCTCCCGCACCTTTTGCAGAGAAGTCAGCTCCCGATTGATAGTTTTCTGGTAATCCAGGGTTTTACCCTCGATTCTGAAGGCTTCATCTTCCCAATACTGGATTTCTTCGAGATTGATAAACCGGAATCGCCGATCTTGGGCTTTTTCCGCCCAAGCTACCGCATCGTTCCAATAATACAGGGCGGTTCGGTAACAGGTTTCCGCAGTGGCAAGACTTTCCAAATTCTGTTCCTTCCAAGGAGCATTGAAAAAATAAGCGTTTCGTTTATTCCACTTGTTCCCTAGAAAGAGGTACTGTTCGATAAGTTTGAGATTTATATGCATCATGAAAAGATACCGGTATTTTTCCCACTGAATCTCGTTTTCTATCCGAGCCATCGCATAGAGGGGATTAGCGAAATCCGCTTTGACAGCTTCTTCAAGCCAATGAATATTTTCCATAGTATCATCCGGGTACTGGACATAGTGAAGGTGATACAGTCTGAAAAATTGTTCCTTATACTGAACAATATAGGCGTTAAGCGCCGAATTATTAAAGAGAAAAAGAAAACCAATTACCATGAGGACAGATTTAGACGGATTTTTCATGATGTTTTTACTATCGGCAGGTTTTTCAGTTCCCTCCATACTGCTTCAGCTACTTCCTCAAGACTTTTATCAGCATCTATCATTACCACCTTAACCCCTTCGCCTTCATACCACGGGAGGAGCACCTTATACCGCTCTTGAACCTGGGCTTGGAAATCCAGATACTCGTAAATTTCCTTAACAGTACGCTGTTCTATACGCTGACAGGCGGTTTCAGGATCAATATTAAAAAAAAAGAGGGCTTCTGGGAACGGAAACGAAGCATTCAGTTCCCATGGCAGGGCTTTACCGCAGGTTATGCCCTGATAAACCAATGACGAAAGCACATACCGGTCGGAAATTACCAGTTCTCCCTGAGCGGTCCGGTCTAAAACGCCTGACGGCGCATAGAGATGCTCATTTCTATCGGCAACGAAAAGCCGCGCCAAAGTTCCGGGGTGTAAAGTAATTTCCCGTTTTAATGCCCCCCGAATCAGCCGCCCAATAGGACCGTCAGTGGGTTCAAACGTGGCATAGAGCCGAGGCAGATGCAGATCCGCTTCAAAACGATTCCGCAAAAGATTGAGCTGGGTTGTAGTGCCGCTTCCATCGCCGCCTTCAAAAACAACAAAATTCTGAACTCGCATATAGTAGAAAAATATACTGTTATGGCATTGCTTGTGAACCGTCCTATACTCTAATGGAAAACATGGGCAAAAGTATTTGACAAACTCCCCAGTCCTAAAGGCTAAACTTGACCCACAACATTACGGCAGCCAATGGCGGCAGGCAAGCAAGATATTGAGTGTAGTAAGCCAGGCCAAATTGTTTTGACTCCCGAGAAGAAAATAGGGGATATAAAAAAGAAAATAATTAGCAAAGGTCGAGGTTTAAGCCTCACTGAATAATTCCAATATTTATCCGGTTTGCCGTAAAACCCCATGCCTAAAGGCAGGGGGGTTACGGCGGTTTTGATAAAAAACGGTGTTTCAACGAGGCTGAATTCAGCGAGGAATGATAAATCTTCCCTGCTTTTTATTTTTTTATCCCTATCGAATCAAAACTGTTATGCTTTTAACTTCGATTTTGGTTCGTGAACGCTCTTTGTCAACTTTACCGCGTATTTCTATCCGATCCGTTTCATTGATCGATAATCCGCGCCAATGTTTCCGTTCTATTTCAACCGTAATTTCGCCGGTGCCGTCTTGAAAAATATATTCTTCCTTTCCTACCGCCCGGATAATGAAACCTTGCAGCACAACCCGGGCATCGTCATAAAGATTTTGCGCGTCCTGGACCGTTATCCCCTGATACTGATTGACTGGACCGGTAAAGCCGCCTTGTACGCTATTGCTGCCGGGACCAGTAAAACCCTCCTGTCCATACGCGGGCAGCAGCAGCAATCCAAAACAGGCTATTCCTATTAGATAAGATTTCTTCATTATATACCTCCCATTGAAGTATGGTTTTACCAACAGCCTCTGCCGTATCCGCCATGACCGCGCCCCATACCGTAACCCGGAGACCGAGCGCCGCCGTAGCCGTAAGGACCCATGCCGGTCGGGTTTGGGGAAACTTCATAGGTCTTGCCGTTTATGGTAAGTTTAGTCGGATAGATAACATTACCGTAGCCCGCCGCATATCCTTCAACGCTGACTTGAGCGCCCTCTTTCAGTCCGTCAATAAAGCCGACATACCGCTCAAGCATGGGAACAAAGTAAACCGAATCGCCGCTTGAAAGCGCGATAACGCCGTTTTGCAGTCCCAGCGTTCCCTCAATGCTAAGAGACTGGGTATAACCCCGACTGTTATTCCACCCTTGAGCGGCTGCGCCGCTGGTCGCGGTCAATACCGCCGCCAATACTAAGGCTAATTTTTTCATAAAACCTCCAAAAATTACAGAAAATGATTTCCTGTTTTGTATAAGTATAGAATACGAAAACCAGGATCAAAAAACGTGGGTATACATTCAAATTTTTCGCAGTCATTTCTGGAAGACCTGGGGGCGTTTCTACCGGCAGGTTATAGGCGACGTATCAAGGCAGACGTTTCAGTTTTTTTTCTTATTCTCTTGATTTTTTTATACTACAGTTGCTTCAATTTTAAATGTTTCTATTGACAACGTATCTGCATTTCTGATATCTTTCAAAAGAAAAAAAATAAAATCGTTTTATCAGGAGGAAAAATGATGAAACTGAAAAAAGCAGGATACACGGTTCTTGGGCTGCTCGCTGTTATAGGATTAAGCGGCTGTCAAAAACAAGAAACCCCTGGAAACAGTCAGTCCGCTGGAACCCCCGCCGCTGCTCCCGCACCGGCTGCGGCGGCTAAAACCGAGCGGATCAGACTGGCTACCGGCGGCAATACCGGCACCTACTATGCCTATGGTTCTGCGGTAGGACAAATTTTAACTGAACAAACTAAGATTCCTATTATTATCCAATCTACCGGCGCGTCTAAGGCGAATATCCAGCTCGTCGCCGCTGGGGAAGTAGAGCTTGCGATTGTACAGAATGACGTTATGGATTACGCCTATCGAGGAGTTGATCTTTTTAATGGTGAAAAAATAACGAATTTCTCTGTTGTGGCTGCCCTGTATGCCGAGGTATGTCAGATTGTCGCTAACCCCAGTGCGGGTATTACCAGCATCGCGGACCTCAAGGGCAAAAATGTATCCGTAGGAGACGCGGGAAGCGGGACCGAATTCAATGCGCGGCAGATTCTGGAAGCCTACGGGATTACCTTTAACGATATTGGGAAGCAGAATCTGAGCTTCGGCGCTTCTGCGGACGCCCTTCGAGACAACAAAATCGATGCATTCTTCTGCGTCGCCGGTTCTCCTACAACCGCAATACTTGACCTTGCAACGAATAAGGATATTATCGTATTGGAAGTTGACAACGAACACGCGGACCAAATCATCCAGAAGTACCCCTTTTACACTCAGTTTTCTATTCCTGCCGGAACTTACCGCGGAATGAGTCAAGACATGCAAACCTTAGCGGTAAAAGCTACGTTTATCGTAAGCAACAAGGTTTCGGAAGATACGGTCTATCAGTTTACCAAAACCCTTATGGAAAGCAAAGCCCAGATCGAACAAGCTCACGCCAAAGGCGCTGAATTGTCTCCGGCTTATGCGGTAGGAGGCATTTCAGTGCCTTTCCACAAGGGCGCTGAAAAGTATCTTAGGGAAATCGGCGCGCTTAAATAGCGTTTTTGGGATAATGAAATTTCGGCGGTGGTCTGGAATTCTAATCAATGGCATCCTAGCCGGTTTTGTGATCGCCGCAGGCGCGGCCCGGCTGGGGCGTGCATCTTTGAGACTCTCCATCACCGATCAGGATTCTCATAAGCGTTATATCCAGTGGACTGTTAAAGACGAAGATATCTTTGCTATTGAATTCATCCATTCCGTAAACAACAGTCCCGTAAAGGAAACGTTCATGATTACCGGCCCGGAGATCCGTCCTATAGCAAGCAGATTTTCCGCAGTCGGCGCGGGAATCCAGACGGAACTTGAGGAACCTCAGGTCCTGATCCGAGACGGGGAGTTCTTGGTTATCACTGGATTCAGTAATTCCTACAAAGAATTAAATTATATTGTAGGCACTGTTTCGGATCATATCTTGTATATCCATAATCAAGTTATAAGTTTACGGGATCTATGCGGAAAAAACGCGCACATTACAATTCGTGTGAAAAGAGGAGTATTATGACTAATGATAAGGCAATGCCTGAACCGGCTGAAAAAGAAACCGAAGCCCTTATGGCTCAATTTGACCGAGAATCGAATGTACGCCGATTTTCAGGAGTTCCAGACTACCTTGTTAAAGGGCTGCTCGTGTTTTTTACGGCTTATGTGTTTTGGGTTACCCTTGTCGCGGTTATCCCAGAGCAGGTCCGCAGATGCGCGTTTTTGGGAATCCTGATTTTCATTGGGTATATCATCTATCCCCTCCGAAAAGGCATGACCAAACGGGAAAACCATGTACCCTGGTATGATATTGTACTGGGGTGTTTAGGAGCCTTTTCCTTTTTTTACTTTGTGGTACATTTTGACGCCATTATCAACCGAGCGATTATGCTCAAACCCCTTGACATAGGCGTAGGGGTTCTGGGAATACTCATCTTAGCTGAACTATGCCGGCGGGTGGTGGGAATTCCCATCCTTGTAGTCGCCGGGGGGTTCATTACCTATGCGGTTGTTTCTCAGTATTCCCTCAAACGCATCGTACATCAGCTTTTTTATACTACCGACGGCATTATCGGAACTCCCATCGGGGTATGTTCTACCTTTATCGTCCTGTTTATATTCTTAGCCTCGTTCCTAGAAAAATCAGGAATAGCTTCCTTCTTCATAGACTTGGCAAATTCAGTAGCCGGCTTTGCCTCTGGAGGACCCGCCAAGGTTGCGGTTATTGCCAGCGGGTTAAGCGGAATGTATTCAGGCAGTTCTGTGGCGAATACCGTAGGTTCTGGAAGCGTTACGATTCCGGTTATGAAGAAAACCGGCTATAAACCGGAATTCGCCGCGGCTGTGGAAGCCGCCGCCTCTACCGGGGGACAGATCATGCCTCCTATCATGGGGGCCGCGGCGTTCCTCATGGCTGAACTGACGGCCATACCTTATCCGGTTATCGCGGTGTCCGCCATCCTGCCGGCGGTTCTCTATTTTACAGGGATCTTCCTCATGATCCATTTTGAAGCAAAAAAGCTGGGTCTTAAAGGACTTCCCCGCTCGTCGATCCCGCCTTTTGGAAAACTCTTTCTCGCTAAGGGATATCTTTTCCTGCCTATCGGAGTGCTGGTAACGTTTATGACTATCGGCTTTACTCCGGCGTACGCCGCGTGTCTTGCCATTTCGACCGCCATTGTCGTAAGTTTCTTCCGAAAAGAAACGCGGTTCACCCTGAAAACATTCGCGGAAGCTCTGGCAAACGGCGCGAAAAATACCATCGGCGTTGCGATGGCCTGCGCTATTGCAGGCATTGTCGTGGGAATCGTATCGCTTACCGGACTTGGGCAGGTGCTTATCGCAATGCTTCTCTCGATAGCCAGCACTAATCTCCTGCTTGCCCTGTTTCTCACCATGATCGCGTGCCTTATTCTGGGCATGGGTATTCCGACTACCGCAAACTATGTGATTATGGCGACGATTACCGCGCCTATTGTAGTCCGTATGGGCGTACCCGTCATGGCGGCTCACATGTTCGTCTTTTACTTTGGGATTATGGCGGATATCACGCCACCGGTAGCCCTTGCCGCGTATGCGGGGTCTGCGATTGCTAAATCAAACCCCATAAAAACCGGCGTTACCGCTACGCGGCTTGCGATTACCGCGTTTATCATTCCCTATATTTTTGTATTCAGTCCTTCGATGCTCTTCATTGAGACTACGCCGTTCCAGGTGATCCAGATCATCCTTACCTCCTGTATTGGAATGTTCGGTCTTGCTATTGGGATTGAAGGGTATATGCTCAGACCTCTCAAGATTTTTGAACGCCTTCCGGCTGTCGCCAGCGGTTTGCTCCTGATCCATCCGGGATGGGGAACGGATATCATAGGATTGGGGCTTGTGGCGTTTGTGGTGATCTTCCAAATTATCGAGGACCGCCGGTCCAAGCCATAAAACAGGGAGGAAACCGCCGCTATTCAGTGGGAAGCCGTTGTTTCGCGCTGGAATTTCTTCTTTTTTGATAAGGTATCTGTACTTCTACCAGAGTGCCTTCGGTTTTAGAAGAAAGGAGCCGATATTTTGCCCCGATCTGATGCGCTCTATACTGCATAGACCTCAAGCCCAAGCCTTCCCGACGGCGGTTTTTGAGCAGATTAGATTCGTTAAGCTGAGGGTTGCCTATGCCGTTGTCCTTTACGGTTGCGGTAAACGTGTTGTTTTCATCGGTTATAGTAACCCAGATGCAGCTTGCTTTTGAATGTTTAACCGCATTATGCAGGGCTTCCTGAATAATCCGGTATACGTTAATATCCTGCGCTGGACTCAGGGGCGAAGGCAGGAGAGCAGACCAAGTATAGACGCAGTGCCAGCGGGCTTGCTTGTTGATTGAATGACAGAGCGAATCCAGAGCTTCATGCAATCCAAGGGTACTGAGTTCCATAGGAAAAGAATCATGCGCGTACTGACGGGTTCGAAGCAGGGTTTCGTCGATCATCTCGGATAGTTCAGGAAGCATGATCTCAGGACTAAGACCGGAAGTAAGGCTTCGGCAGAACATAGAGATTCCTGCCAAACGCTGACAGATATCGTCGTGCAGATCCATACTGAATCGAAGCCGTTCAAGTTCGCTTATCCGCAGAACTTCGGCTTCTACCGCAATACGCCGTTGAGCTTCTTCTTTTAGATCCCGGGTACGAAGTTCCACTTGTTGTTCCAAATACAGAGAACGCTCCTTTTCATCATCAAGGATACGCAGGCGTTTAACCGTATTGGCAATAAAAATAGCGCCGCTGCAAATATGCGGCTGTACTGTATCCGCCGCTTCATAGACAATAAGCCCCAGATATTCATCCCCAACCCTCAGATGATAGAGACACCATGCATGAGGTACGGATTGGTCATTATGTATCCGTTCCGCGAAAAACTGCCGCATCCCTATTCTGACGGGATTTTCCGAATAAGAAATATCCGTATTCATACTGTGGGAAAACACCAATTCTCCTTCCTCCTGAATCCGTTCAATAGGGTGAGGATACAGAAAAAGGTAAAATTCTTTTACCCCTAGATTAGTAAGAAACAACTGGAGATGGGGAATAATCTCGTGTATCCCATTAACGTTAATGAGACTTTGCCCCAAAAGGCTCACGTTACGGAGATGATGTTCTGCCAGTATAGACTGGTGATCTGCCCTAGACCCTAAGTCCTGACGGTTCTGAAGCAGCTTCTCTCTGGACGCCGAGGTATACTCATTACATCCGCAGGAATTGCGGATTTTGAGTTCTGACTCAATATATATAATCGGAGGCGTCTTTTTTCCTAAAATGCAATCCCGCAAGGTCTTTACTGCCAGTTCTCCAAGTACGTCTAAAGGCTGATGAACGGTAGTCAGCGCCGGAACCTCAAGACAGGCTTGGGGAATGTCGTCAAAACCAGTAACTTTACAGTTTTTCCAACGAGGGTCTGATTGATTTCTGAGGGTTTGCAGTGCGCCGATAGCCATATTATCATTTGCCGCGATAACCGCGTCCACAGGATATTCAAGATGGGACCCAATATAGTCTCTCATAATCGTCATTCCTGTAAGTTCACTGAATCCCCCATTAATAACCGTTCCTTCAAGATTGGGGATATCTGATTTGAAGGCGCTAATCGACTTCCGAAACACCTGTTCCCGAATTCGATTGTCATTATGGTGAGACGGTCCTCCAATAAACAGGAATTTCCGGTATCCATGAAACATAATCAGATGATCCATCAGGACTTTCATAGACTCTTGTGTTTTGATAACAATCGACGGGAAATGCATGAGCTGCTCTCCAATCGATACAATAGGAATAGGCGTAAAAAGATTGTTGCATTCAGAAAAAAAGACCATATCAGGATAGTCTATAAGCACGGAAGACAAAAAGAGAATTCCATCCGCCGCAATCAGGTGCTGCGAAGGAAAAGGGGTCATTTTAGGATCATCAGCTTTTACTTCATTCCGTCCAAGCTGTTCGCCTTGTACACAGATAAGATCCATGCCCAAGGCTATAGCCGTGGTTTTAACGCTTTTATATACTGAAAGCTGGTATTCCTCATCAAGATTATTTAAAAAGAAACCTATCCGCATTGCCCTTAGTGGAGAATAGGGGATTTGAACCCCTGACCTATAGATTGCGAACCTATCGCTCTACCAACTGAGCTAATTCCCCAATTGTTTGCTATATATTATGATAATAAATAGTTTACGATTAATCAATATGAAAACGTAAATTTAAGAGGTTTTTGTGTTCTTTTTATTTTTGTATGATATATTCCGGTTCAGCTTTGGTTTTATCTTTGTAGGACTTCATTGTGCGCTGATGATCGGGCTTTTTTTGGAATGGCGGCGGGACAATCGCTCCCGTGCTATGCCGGTTTCCGCAGAAACGGATCAGAGGTTCCCCAGGGTTTCGGTGATTATCCCGGTTCATAATGAGGAGCCGCATCTGGATAAGCTCCTCCAGAGTCTTGGGGACCAGGACTATCCTGAAGCGGAATTTATTTTTATCAACGATAGGTCTTCTGATAATAGTCTTGAAATGCTCCGTAACTTTGTCCCGAAAGGAAAGGTTCAGATTATCAGTTTACAGGAAAACCCCGGACCAAACCATAAGCAGTACGCCTTGGGCAAAGGCATTGAAGCCGCTTCCGGAGATTTTCTGCTCTTTACCGACGCGGACTGTGAAGTTCCGTCAGGCTGGATTTTTGCTATGGTAAAGAGAATGTCCGACAAACAGACCGGCGTTACCATAGGACCGGTGTTTAAAAAGTCCGGCGGCAAAGGCTTTTTTCACCTGTACCAATGTTTCGATCATGCGGTACGGTATATGTATCTTGCGGGGTCTACTGGTCTTGGGGCTGCCGGCGGGGGGTTCGGCAATAATCTCATACTTCGCCGAGACGCGCTCAATGTAATAGGCGGATATGATACGGTGTCGGCGTCGCCTACCGAAGATGCGGCGCTTATTTCCCGGATTCGATCCTGTTCTCATTACCGGATCCGTTCGGGCTTCGGCGCGGATCTGTTCGTGATAACCGGAAGCGAACAAACCTGGAAGGACTTAATCAATCAGACCCTTCGCTGGAACAACGGAGGGCTTTTCAGTCCTGATCCGGCGACTCGGTTTAATTTCGGTTTTCTGATGATCACTATCTCGATGGGCATCATTGCCCTGCCGGTTCTCTTTTTTATCCCTACCCTATGGACTTTGAGCGTTGCGGTGCTGTTTTCAATGACCATGAATACTATTGCCACCCTCAAACTGTTCGGCCCTGTCCTGCCCCAAAAAAGCATTCCAGCGTATATTATGCAGTTAATTTTTACCCCTATATATTTTACTTTTCTCACCATATTAGGCTTTTGCCGAGTCAAAATTCATTGGAAAGGAAGCCGTTTAACGACTCCCAGATCATGAATTCCGGCTTCTGTTTTTGTTTAACATCATAACTTTGGGTATGGAGGTTCTGCATTTGAACTGCATTACTTATTTAACCTATTTAACATGAAAAGCGCAATAATTTTAAAAAACGTTTTTTTATTCTTGACATTATTCAGGTAATTTATTATTGTATACTACAAGTTAGGAGAATTATTATATGTCAGAAATTATGTTGTATATGCCAGAGGATAGACCTCCCATTTGGAAAAATCTTGTATATTCTTTACAAACCCTTCTTGCTTGTTTTTCCGCTACTATCTTAGTTCCGATTCTTGTAGGTTTGCCTACTAACGTTGCTTTGTTTAGCGCGGGATTAGCTACGCTTATCATGATTTTGATAACTAAGAATAAAGTCTATACGTTTCTCGGCAGCAGTTTCGCTTTTATCGGAGCGTTTATAATGGTTAAAGAAACCTATGGTATCAATTACGCATTTGGAGGGACAATCAGTTCGGGGATATTTTATTGTATTATAGCGTTAATTATAGCCTTTGCAGGGGATAAATGGATACATAAAGCGTTATCTCCCATAGTTATAGGTCCTACCATTATTTGTATAGGAATGTCTTTAGCTCCTACCGCTATCTCGATGGCTTCTACCGGAATAGATGGTCAGTATAGTCTTACTTCATTATCTATAGCGGGAATTACTATCGTGATTACATTAATTGCGAGTATTCCCTTAAAAAAATATTTTGGCTCAATTTCAGTATTAGCAGGATTATGTATAACCTATTTTATAGTATTAGTTCTTGGAAAAATAATTCCCGCTTATAACATTATATCTTTTCAATCTTTTAAGGAAACCCCGTTCTTTTATATCCCCCATTTTTATATACCAAAATTTAATAGCACATCAGTGCTTATTTTTATTATTGTTTCATTATCTACTGTTTGTGAACATATTGGAGATATGACCACTATTTCAAATGCGTTAAAAAGAGATATACTTATAAATCCCGGATTGAAAAGAACCTTGTTAGGAGATGGAATAGGAAATATTATAGCGGGATTTACTGGTTCAGTGGCTAATACTAGTTATGGAGAAGCAACCGCTACTATGATTATGACGCGAGTAGCTTCTACTTGGGTTACGGGAGGAGCGGCAATCTTAGCGATATTACTTTCTTTTTTCGGAAAGTTTGGAGGATTATTAGGAACATTGCCTACTCCTATACTTGGCGGAACGGTAATTATTTTATATGGATTAATAAGTTCCGCAGGTTTACGGCTTTTAATTGAAAAACAAATAGATTTTAAGGAAACAAGAAATGTAATGATTGGATCAATTATTATGTCTATTGGACTTGGAGGAGGTATTTTAAGTATTACGTTACATAATACCGAAATAAAATTAACTTCTATAGCGTTTGCCTCTTTAATAGGAATTATATTAAATATAATCCTTCCTGAAAAAAAAGAACATATATTGAAATCAAGCAGTCTATTTAATAGATAGTAAAAATACTAAATCTCAAATTATATAAAGAATAGATGCGGGAGTTTTTAAACTTAAAAACTCCCCTTACGCAAAATGATAATTTTTATATCCTTTTGCATAACACAAGTTAGAAATAAAATGAAAACTAAAATGGTAAGTCTTCAAAATATTTTTACTATAAAAAATAATACTATTAAAGCAGATCCTCTATCCACACAGGATTGCCGCATGTGCGCCCCTCAAATAAAACCGCCTTGGCGTATCCCGCCTCAAGCAGGATTTTCTTTGCTTTATCGTAATACCCTCCCAGATGTTCGGCTTTATGAGCGTCTGCGGTAATAATCACTGGTACATTTTTCGCTTGTAATTGAGACAGCATACAGAGTCCCGGATAAGTATCGGGGATTTTATACCGGGTGAGTCCGCCGGTATTCACCTCCACCACGAGAGGAGAAGTCCCGATTAGTTCGGCGACTCCCGCAGTCCGGCGCAGATACGATTCCCCTTCAAGAGAAAACCAACGGTTTTGGGGGTTATTCTTCTTTATTAAATCCGCATGTCCTAGAATATCAAAGCCGCCATCCCGAATCATAGCTTCCACCGCATCCCAATATGCGTTTACCAAAGCATCAACATTGCCGGAAAAGCCCTCTTTGAGTCCCCGCTCAAATTCCTCCGCGGAACCGTCGATTGCAAAGGGGGAATATTTAGGAGGAATAACGTAATGTACTGACCCGATGATATAATCAAGCCCAAGGTCTTGATAATCCGAATCCCCAGGACTCATAAGCCCCCGGATATAGTCAACTTCAAGTCCAAGAAATATACGCAGCCTCCCTTCCCAGCGGCGGCGGGCGGCTCTAACCGCGTCGCAATAGGCGCCTATACGGTCTTCCCGAAGATGCCAATCTGATTGAAAACCGGTCTTTCGGAATACCGGCGCATGGGCGCTGAAGCCGATAGACACGAATCCTTTTTGACAGGCGGTTTCACAAAAGGTTTCAATTTCATCACCCCCGTCGCAGAATGTGGTATGGGTATGTAAACAAGAGTATTTCATAACTATACTGGAAGTATACCCTAAGTTAAGGCAAGAAAACTAGAGGTATCTGGGGCAATTATTGTGCAAGTAGCTACCAAGAGCAAACGATCCTGTTAAGCGCCGTTTTTTCCTATCCGTATACACACGCGAATAGGCGTTTCTTTATGTCCTTAATGCCATATCTATTACATTATTTAGTTCAAACTGTCCTTTGAATAATTCAAAACACAATTTTTATGTCAAATTGATGAGCATTGCTATTTTAAGGGCGGGCATATTCCGGCTGCCGGTTATGTCAGAGCTTAGAGAAGCTATAGCGCAAAGGTTGCTGTCCACGGTGGAAAGCAAACCCGAAACCAGCATAAAAATAAATGGAATCACTGCCCATGCCGGAAAACTGCTGGTTACTATCTCAAGATTTACCGCGCCGGGATTGTTCGGGATAAAGCCTGATCCCCCCGGGCGATATACCCGAGCATACCCATAGAAAACGGCACAATGCTGAAAAAGACGGCTCAAAAAGCTGTACATCCGGACCCCGCCGTATAGGTCCCATGTTTCGGACATTAGATTTGTTCATCCGGCAGGCTTTTCACCGGACTTGAATGTGCGGATACCTCATCCGCAGAAATGCTTTTCATAACTCACGATCTCCTAAGGATTGTTGTATATGTTCGCATGAACTAGCAGACAGGGGAGACCCGCCTTGTTTTTGATATTTATCAAGTTGTATACGAGTGTCCGCCAAAGCATGAGCCGAACGGGAAACTCTGCGCCGAATCATTTTTCAAAATCCTGAAACGAGAATTTGAAACGGCAGACGGCAAACACCCGGAAGCCGAACTTTGGCAGTTGCTATTTTCGGCATTAATATTCGCCGTGTAGGACTTCATCAAAGCCGCCGCGAACCAGTTATTGTCATGCCGCAACGTCGCAGATCGGAAGAGC